>CAISUR010000358.1 GCA_903888655.1 uncultured Bacteroidota bacterium
TCGGCTTCTCCATATTTAGTGATTTTCAGGTTTTCAGGTTGGAGTTTGCTTTCAAAAACGATCGCGTCGGGATGGCTCTTGTTGAATTTAAAATTGAGGTTGTAACTGAAATTTCCTTCGGCTTCCATTCCTTTAAAATGACTGAATAAACCATCGGGTAAGGACGTTATAAAATCTTGTGCTTTCATCTTCGGAATGTTCAATTTCAGCGCATAGATTTTGTCAATATCGTTGGTATAAGAAAGATATGGTGAACATTGTATAGCATTTATGGTAATTTGTGAAGTGCTGTCAATGGCCATACATCGGGCGCCAAAAATCAATTTGTAATCAAAACGTGCATTTTTAATAGCCACATCGTTCTTTGCAATTTTAGCATGATTGATTTTAAAATCATTGATAGAAGCATAGCCGTCAATGTGCAAGTCGCCACTACTCATCTCTAGATTATCCAAATTGAAATGTATGGTTTTGAAACTTGTTTTTAAATGAAATTTTTTGTCTAAATAGGGAATACGAATACTATCCATTTTGGGATTGAAAAATGTCAAATCGGCTTTTCTATCTCTTGGATCGGCAAAACCAGAGAGGCTCCAGTTTTGAGTAAAATCATCTGCTTTGACAGTAATGAGTGAGGTTAATTTTTTGTTTTCTAGTTCCAATTGCTTGAAATCAAAAACGACTTTGTTTCCCATATCGTCCATTTTGAATGCAAATCCTTTTACATTCATATTGGTTGGAACGAGGTTCAAGGTTTTGGATAAAATTCGATAGGCTACCGTGGCATAATTGATTTGGTTGTCGGTTTTATCTTCTTTCTTATGTTGGAGAAAAGCATCAAAATTACGCCCGTTTTTATTCTTTACTAATTGGATAAAACCTTTATTAATTTCGAGTTTCCCTAACTGGATATTTCCAAAAAACAATTGCCAAAAGTTAACCGAAGTTTTCAGATTTTTAATGCTTACCAAAGTGTCTGCCCTTTGAGGCACTAAAGTAATTTCTTCAAATTCCAAATCGGATAACCCGTGAAACTGGGCGCTTTTTACATGAAATTGGCAATGGTAATCTTGGTTGAGTTTGTAGTCAATTTTGTTGATGGCCTCTTCTAAAAGTGAATTTCTAAAAAAGAAAAGTATGACTACTCCAAGTACAACTACTAGAAGGAATAACTTTAAAAAAAGAAAGAATTTTTGCTTTTTGGTTCTCATTTAGTAGTATAGTTACCCAAACAAATGCGCTACAACTTCTTCAATTTTAGACACTAAAACTATTTTTATCAACGAATTTTTAATAGAAATCTTATTGTATTTGGAAACAAAAATGGTAGCAAATCCTAATTTTTCAGCTTCTTGAATGCGTTGTTCCACTCGATTCACAGGACGAATTTCGCCTGAAAGTCCGACTTCGCCAGCAAAACAAACGTCTTTACCCACAGCAATATCTTCATTTGATGAAAGGATGGAAGCTACCACAGCCAAATCAATAGCAGGGTCATCTACCGAGATTCCACCGGTAACATTTAAGAAAACGTCTTTCGTTCCTAACCGGAAACCCGCTCGTTTTTCTAAAACCGCCAGTAGCATGTTTAATCTTTTGGCATTGTAGCCCGTGGTACTTCGTTGCGGTGTTCCATAAACAGCAGTCGATACTAAAGCTTGGATTTCAATCATTAGCGGACGCATTCCTTCAAGAGTGGAAGCAATGGCTGTTCCCGAAAGTTCTTCTTCTCGATGCGAAAGCAAAATCTCAGAAGGATTAGACACTTCCCGCAAACCCGAGCCTTGCATTTCATAAATTCCAAGTTCGGCGGTTGAGCCAAAACGATTTTTTAAACTTCGCAGAATTCGATACACATGATTTCTATCACCTTCAAATTGCAAAACAGTATCAACCATGTGTTCCAAAATCTTTGGTCCGGCGATGGTTCCATCTTTAGTGATGTGTCCAATTAAAATCACAGGAACATTGGTTTCTTTAGCAAATTTTATCAATTCGGCGGTACATTCTCTAATTTGAGAAATGCTTCCAGCAGTCGATTCGATATAATCGGTATGTAATGTTTGAATGGAATCAATAATTACAATTTCAGGTTCAATTTCCTGAATTTGACGAAAGATATTTTGTGTTTTAGTTTCCGTAAGAATATAGCAGTTATCTTCTTTAGAGGTAATCCTTTCGGCACGCATTTTTATTTGCTTCTGACTTTCTTCGCCTGAAACATATAACGTTTTATAAGGTAACTGTAGTGAAATTTGAAGGAGCAAAGTGCTTTTCCCAATTCCGGGTTCGCCACCAAGAAGAATTAAAGAACCTGGTACAATTCCTCCTCCAAGTACTCGATTCAATTCGCCATCTAACGTGTCCATTCGAACTTCTTGAGACGAATCAATTTCAGCAATTTTTAATGGTTTCGGAGCTTTTTTAACTTCCGAAGTGGGTTTCCAACTTGTTTTTTCCTCCTTTTGAACAACTTCTTCAACAATAGTATTCCATTCTTTGCAGGCATTGCATTGACCTTGCCATTTGGCATATTGAGAACCACAATTTTGACAAAAGAAAGAAGTCTTAAGTTTAGCCATTGATGCTGAATTATATTCTGTATTCCTTATTATTTCTTTTTGATTTGACCTCGAAGTTCATCAGCCTTTGCCAACACCATATCTTTTGTTAAACTACCGATTGGTTGCAATTGGAACGCACTTTGATAATATTTTACTGCGTTTTTAATATCCCCAGTATTTTCATAAAACATTGCCAGGTGATAATCGCCAAGCATCGTTTTTGGATACATTTTTTTGGAAAGTTGTGCTAATTGTTCAAATTCAGCATAAGCTTTATTTTTCAATATCGCGGCCTCAATAGCTTTAAAATCATTGATCCTAATAGGCATTTTAACTCCCAATGCCTTCTCTAAAATATCATATTTATTTTTAAGATAAGTAACATAGCCCGACGGTAGTGTTACTATTTTCTCTTGAAACTCGGTCGTTGTAATAGGTTGATAGGAAGCAAAAAATTGATATAAAGCACTCGGAATAGAATATAAAACTAACGAATAATGGGAAGCTCCTTTAAACTCATCATATTTGTAGTTTAAGGCAGGATTTTTAATAGCTTTAATATTTTCGTCTAATGTGTTTATTTTAGTTTTCATTTTTTTGATGTCTCCATCCGCAGAGGAAACATAATAAAAAATATTTTGCTTAAAACCTGCTAAACGCTCAGCAACATGATTTTCCATTTCCACGGGAAGCTCTGGACTTAACGAAATATAGGCGTTGAATATAGGAGCATCTTTGTATAAAAATAAATTGATAAATCCTGCCGTAACATCATGCCCTGCTATCATTTTAAAATTAGAAGTTCGATACTTTGTTTCAATATAGGGCATTAATTCTCCTCCTATGAATTCGAAGAATTTTGCGCCTTTACCTTCTGGCAAACCTGTAGCTTCGTCATACGTACAGTTTTCATATCGTTCATTATCTTTATTGGAAATACCTACTAAAATTACCTCTGGTAAATCATCCCAATAATTTCCGTAACTCAAAGCTCCTTGAAATGGATCAAATAAGTAATCACCATCTAACAAAAGAAGTATAGGATAACTCTTTTTGGAGTCTTTACTATAGGATGGAGGAAGCGAAATTGTAATTCTTTTATAAGTATCTAACTTTTTAGATAAAATACTGTCTTTTATTTTTTGAGAATAACTAATGCAACTTATAGAGAGTACAATTAGTAGAAATACCTTTTTCATATAGTTTGTTTTTTAGGAACTCAATTAGTGTTATAAAACGAAGCAATATAACAAATTATTTTCTATTTAGGAGGGGTAGTAATAAAAATGATAGCAATCCTAAAACCAATACCAATAGCATTTGTGAAGTCCATATAATCCATCCAAAAGCTGCTCCTGCTGGCTCGGCAATTGCATAAAACAAAAGCACTTTAGACGTAAGAAACGGAAAAGCACCAAAACCACTATTGGTGAACGAAATAGCAATGCTTCCGACAACAAAACACGTAATAATTGCCTCAAATGACAGATTAGAAGTGTCGGAGATTACTTTTGTGGCGAAATAATACGTCACGATGTAGGAAAACCAAATCAAAATAGTTTGAAAAAAGTATTTCCATTTGTCTTTCATATGAAAAATACTCAGTAAACCTTCTTTTAAACCCGATATTTTTTCTTTAAAAATTGTTACAATTTTTAATTTTGAATAGTTATAAATCAACATGAATGAAACAAAACCAACAATTGCGATAAGCGAAAGAAAAACAATAAGATGTAAAGAAATTTTATCAAAAA
>CAISUR010000359.1 GCA_903888655.1 uncultured Bacteroidota bacterium
AGAAGGAATTTCAATTTTAAATGGAAAAATTTATCAATTAACTTACAAACAAAATGAGTGTTATGTTTATGATGTTAATACGTTTAAAAAATTAAAAACATTACCTTATTATAAAAAAATGGAGGGCTGGGGCATGACAAATGATGGTAAGAATTTGTATTACAATGACGGTTCAGAAAAAATCCACATTATTGACCCAGAAACATTTAAACAAGTAGATTATTTAAATGTTTATTCAGGTAATTCAAAAATTCCTAACATAAATGAATTAGAATGGGTTGATGGAAGAATTTACAGTAATATTTATCAAAAGAATTATGTTATAGTTATCAATCCTAAAAATGGTGCAGTTGAAAGTATGCTTGATTTATCAGATTTAGAAAAGAAAAGAACTAAACTCGCTGATGTTGATGTTTTAAATGGCATTGCTTACAACCCTAAAACTAAAACATTCTTTGTCACGGGTAAGAATTGGAATAAAATGTTTGAGATTAAAATCAACAACTAAAAGATGAATCCTTATTTAGATATTGTTATCCGAAGTGTTTCCGTGTATTTTTTTATGATAATTGCCTTACGCATTTTTGGAAAAAAACAATTATCACAATTAAATACTGCCGATGTCATTTTGATTTTACTAATCAGTAACTCGGTTCAAAATGCAATGGTCGGCAACAATACTTCTCTATATGGCGGTATTGTTGCTGCTTTGGCTCTCTTTATTATAAATTTTACTTTCAAAAAAGTAATGTCTAAATCAGAATTTATTAAAAATCTTGTACAAGACCGACCAGAGATATTAATTCATAATGGCAAGATAGCGTTTGATACGATTAGCCGATTAGGTATAACCAATGATGAATTACAAGAAGCTATGCGGGAACATGGAGTAGAATATTATAAGGAAGTTAAATTAGCTATGTTTGAAATTGATGGAAGTATAAGTATTATATCGGGAGATAAGGATATAAAACAAACCCACCATAAAAGAAAAATTCATAAAACCTTGGGAACTTTAAATAATTAAATAATTGAATAAAAACAGACTTGAAGCTTTTAGTGATGGTGTTCTTGCTATTATTATTACTATTATGGTTTTGGAATTTAAACTTCCAGAAGGGATAGATAGTAATGCGTTATTTCCTTTAATGCCAAAGTTTTTAAGTTATATTTTGAGTTTTATTTACATTGGGATTTATTGGAACAATCACCATCACATGTTGCATACCGTTCGAATTGTAAATGGAAGCATTCTCTGGGCAAACTTACATCTTTTATTTTGGTTATCATTAATTCCTTTTGTAACCGCATGGAATGGTGAAAATCATTTTGCTCCATTTCCGATGATGTTGTATGGTGTTGTGTTATTTATGAATGGTTTAGCATATTTTATTTTGCAAAATCAAATCATAAAAATTGCGGGCAAAGATTCAAACCTTTCAAAAGCAATAGGTAATGCCTATAAAGAAAAAGCTTCGGTTATTTTCTATTCAATAGCTATTGGTTTTGCTAACTTTTATCCAATCATTTCTGGGATACTATATATTTTGGTAGCACTTTTATGGTTGGTTCCTGATAAAAGAATTGAACGGATTTTCACAAACGACAATCATTAGGCGTATACTTTATTTTTATAGACCAATAAAAAAAAAAAACTCTTTATTTTCTAGATC
>CAISUR010000360.1 GCA_903888655.1 uncultured Bacteroidota bacterium
ATTTTGAGTGATCCACAAAAGAAGGCTAAATACGACCAATTTGGGCACCAAGCTTTTGATGGAGCTGGCGGAGCTGGCGGCGGTTTTGGTGGTGGGCATATGAATATGGATGATATTTTTAGCCAATTTGGAGATATTTTCGGTGGAGGTGGTTTTGGTGGTTTCGGAGGAAACTCTGGCGGACAACGCCGCGCGAAAGGAAGCAATCTACGTATCAAAGTTAAATTGACTTTAGAGGAAATTGTTAATGGTGTTGAGAAAAAAGTAAAGGTTAAAAGAAAAATTCAATCGCCTGGTGTTAAGTATAAAACATGTTCAACTTGCAACGGTCAAGGTCAAGTTTTAAGAGTAACTAATACAATTCTTGGAAGAATGCAGACGGCTACTACTTGTAATGTTTGTGGAGGTTCTGGACAGACGATTGAAAGTAAACCATTAAATGCAGATGCTCAAGGAATGATAATGGAAGATGAAACAGTCTCTATTAAAATTCCAGCAGGTGTTGTTGATGGCATGCAATTGAAAGTTTCAGGTAAAGGTAATGATGCGCCTGGAAATGGAATTCCGGGAGATTTAATTGTTGCAGTCGAAGAGCAAGAACACGAATTTTTAAAACGTGAAAGTGAAAATCTTCACTATGATTTATATGTTAGCTATCCAGAAGCTGCTTTAGGAGTTTCAAAAGAAATTGAAGCCATTAATGGAAAAGTAAGAATTAAGTTGGAAGAAGGAATCCAATCGGGTAAAATTTTACGACTGAAAGGTAAAGGAATTCCTAGTCTAAATGGCTACGGAAAAGGTGATTTGCTAGTTCATGTAAACGTTTGGACTCCAAAAACGCTCACCAAAGAGCAACGTCAATTTTTTGAAAATTCTTTGAATGACGAGAATTTTGTTCCACATCCCGAGAAATCCGATAAATCTTTTTTTGAAAAAGTTAAAGATATGTTTTCTTAATTATAAATAAATTTATACATTTGAATATTACTTGGTAACGAGTAATTTCTTTTTCATAGCAATTTTTCCCATCCTTGTGTTAAAATAAGGGTGGGTTTTTTGTAACAAACACTTTGTAATGACTACTAATTCTGTACTTTTACAATGTCAATTTCAATTTCAAAACCTCTGTCAATTTGAATGATTTGATTTGGGTTTGCTATTTTGATTGGCATTGCAATTGATTTTTGATGTTGAAATTTAATAAATTTATGAGCAATATTCTAGAGGTAAAAAATGTTGTTAAGCAATATGGCGATTACACAGCACTTAACGAGGTTTCTCTTAAGGTTCCCAAAGGGAGTATTTATGGTCTTTTAGGGCCCAACGGAGCTGGAAAAACTTCTCTAATAAGAATCATTAATCAAATAACGATTCCTGATAGTGGTACAATCATCCTTGATGGTGAACCATTAAAACCCGAGCATGTAGCTTACATTGGTTACATGCCAGAAGAACGAGGTTTATATAAATCAATGAAAGTAGGTGAGCAGTGTTTATATTTGGCGCAATTAAAAGGATTAACTAAACAAGATGCCAAAAAGCAGTTAGATTATTGGTTTGATCGATTAGAAATTCAAGGATGGTGGAATAAAAAAATCCAAGAACTTTCTAAAGGAATGGCGCAGAAAATTCAGTTTGTTGTTACTGTTTTACACAAACCTAAATTATTAATTTTAGACGAACCTTTCTCAGGATTTGATCCTGTTAATGCTAACTTAATTAAAGATGAAATCATCGAATTGAATCGTCAAGGAACTTCTGTTATTTTTTCAACACATCGAATGGAGAGTGTTGAAGAAATGTGTGATTACATTGCCTTAATTCACAAATCCAATAAATTAATTGAAGGAAAACTGACAGATGTTAAAAAACAATTCAGAACGAACAGTTATGAAGTTGGTATTTTGAGTGATAGTATTGAAGGATTAATGTATGATTTATCTCAAAAATTTACCCTTTCACGTACTGATTTCAAATCGTTGAACGATGAGTTAAAACTTGAAATCAATCTCGGAACTGCGACACCAAATGAATTGCTTACTATATTGATTCAACGCGGACAAGTAACGCATTTTATGGAGAAAATTCCAAGTGTGAACGATATTTTCATTAAAACTGTAACTGAATAATGAGCAAACTAATACTTATCATAAAAAGAGAATTTATTGCTAAAGTCCGCAATAAATCTTTCATTGTAATGACTTTTTTAAGTCCGTTATTGTTTGTTGGAATTGGTGTTTTTGTTGGTTATTTAAGTCAGATGAAAGCCGATTTAAAAACAATAGCTATCCACGATGAAACAGGGAGGTTCGTAACCGAATTTAAGAGCGATAAAGAATATAAATATGTCAATTTAACTTCTATCGATTTAAAGATTTTGAAAGATAGTATTGTCAAAAAAAGTTATGATGGAC
>CAISUR010000361.1 GCA_903888655.1 uncultured Bacteroidota bacterium
AGATTTCACATTTATTGATGTTTCATTTATTGAAGCGTTGATAAACTAGAAAATAGAGAATAGAAAAATAGAGAATAGACATTTTGAAAGTTTATGACTAAAGACTCAACTTTTAAACTTTTAAACCTCTAACCTTTTAAACTTAAAATAAAAAATGAACCAAGATTATATAAAACCAGACAATTGGTCGATCATAGATGAAGGATTTGATGCAGAGAGAATAAAATCGTCTGAAAGTTTGTTCAGTATCGGAAACGGTGCCATGGGACAACGTGCCAATTTTGAAGAACACTATTCTGGTGAAACCTTCCAAGGAAGTTATATTGCTGGAATCTATTATCCCGATAAAACTAAAGTAGGTTGGTGGAAAAATGGCTACCCAGAATATTTTGCCAAAGTATTAAACGCGCCAAACTGGATTGGAATTGACATCGAAATTAATGACGAAGTTTTGGATTTAGCAAAATGCAAATCGATTTCAAATTACAAACGCGAACTAAACATGAAAGAAGGAATTTATTACCGATCTTTCAACGCAACATTGCAAAACGGAACCGAAATTGCGGTAAAAGTGACTCGTTTTCTTTATTTAAATCTTGACGAATTAGGAATTATCAATTACAATATAATTCCGTTAAATAAGGATGCAAAAATTGTTTACAAACCTTATCTAGATGCTGGCGTTCATAATGAAGATGCCAATTGGGAAGAAAAATTTTGGGAACCATTAAACGTTCAACATTGCGTAAACGAAGCTTTTGTGACCGCTAGAACCTTCAAAACGCATTTCACGGCTACCACTTTTATGCAAAATACTATTTTGCTAGAAGGCAATAATTTGAATATTACACCATCAAATGTTGAAAAATCATCTGATAAAATTCAGTTTACTTATGAAGTTACCGTTGCAAAAGGACAAACTTCAACTATACAAAAATTAGGTGGTTATACGGTTTCATTAAACCACGAAAACACCCAAATTGCTGCCGAAAAAGTCATTGCAACAGCATTACAAATTGGATACGATCAACTGGTAAATGATCAAATTCAAGCTTGGGCAAAAATCTGGGAAATGAGCGACATTACGATTGATGGCGATGTAAAAGCGCAACAAGGAATTCGTTTCAATATTTTCCAATTAAATCAAACCTATTTAGGGAAAGATTCACGATTAAATATTGGTCCGAAAGGATTCACTGGTGAAAAATACGGCGGCTCAACCTATTGGGATACCGAAGCGTATTGTATTCCTTTCTATATGGCAACTAAAGACCAACAAGTAGCCCGAAACTTATTAACTTACCGTTACAATCAATTGGATAAAGCCATTGAAAATGCAACTAAATTAGGTTTCAAAAATGGTGCTGCTTTGTATCCAATGGTGACTATGAATGGCGAAGAATGTCATAACGAATGGGAAATCACATTTGAAGAAATTCACAGAAATGGCGCCATTGCCTTTGCTATTTTTAACTATTATAGATTTACTGGTGATTACTCTTATATCCCCGAAAAAGGATTGGAAGTTTTAATCGGAATTGCCCGTTTTTGGCACCAAAGAGCCACCTACTCCACGTACAGAAATCAATATGTAATTCTTGGAGTTACGGGTCCGAATGAATATGAAAATAATGTAAACAATAATTTCTACACTAATTATTTAGCAAAATGGTGTATCGATTATGCCGTGGAACAAATAAATAAAGTATCAAAAGAATATGCCACAGATTATGCTAGAATCATGAGCAAAGTGAATTTAGATGATGCCGAAATTGCACATTGGAAAGCTGTGGCTGACAATATGTACTTCCCCTATTCTGAAGAACACGGCGTTTATTTACAACAAGATGGGTTCTTAGATAAAGAATTGGTAAAAGTGCATGATTTGGATAAAAGCCAACGTCCCATCAATCAAAAATGGTCATGGGATAGAATATTACGCTCTCCTTATATCAAACAAGCCGATACTTTACAGGGATTCTATTTCTTTGAAGATCATTTTTCGAAGGAACAATTGGAAAAACATTTCGATTTTTATGAACCATTTACCGTTCACGAAAGTTCCCTTTCACCATGCGTACACTCGATTCAGGCGGCAACTTTAGGCAGAATGGAACAAGCTTACACGTTCTATTTAAGGACTTCTCGTTTAGATTTAGATGACTATAATAAAGAAGTAGAAGAAGGTTGTCACATTACTTCAATGGCTGGAACTTGGATGAGTATTGTAGAAGGATTTGGTGGAATGCGAGTTAAAAATGATACGCTCCATTTTGAACCAAGAATCCCTAAAGAATGGAAAGGATATTCGTTTAAAATCAACTTTAGAAATCAGATTTTGAAAATTTCTGTGCATCAAAATGAAACTACTTTTTCACTGGAAGGTACAAAAGAAATTTCAGTTTTCGTAAACGGAAAAAAAGTTCTAGTGGAGCCAAATAGTTTGGTAACGGTTTAATTTCTCGCAAAGACACAAAGTCGCAAAGAATAAACTTTACGGCTTTATTTTTTTAACCGTTTAAATGATTATAAAACATAATGCTGTGCATTTCTGCGACTTTCCGAGAAAATAAAACAAGATTATGACAGAAAATGAACTTTCAAAAATAATAGTTGATGTTAGCTACAAAATCCACATAAAACTTGGACCTGGTCTATTAGAAAGTGTTTATGAAGCTGTTTTATATCACGAGTTAACAAAAAGAGGCCTGAAAGTAGAAAGACAAAAACCAATTCCTGTTATTTGGGATGAAATATATTTGGATATTGGTTTTCGTTCTGATTTGATAGTTGAAGATAAAGTTATTATTGAAATAAAATCGGTAGAACAAATTTCGAATGTTCATCCAAAACAATTACTAACCTATTTAAAAATTACGGACATGAAGTTAGGTTTACTAATAAATTTCAACGAATCACTTATCAAAAATGGAATAAAACGAATTGTAAACAACCTCTATTAAAATTTGCTTTGCGCCTTTGCGCTTTTGCGAGAAAACAAAAACAAATGAAAAAAGCCTTCTTCTTTTTACTAATCACTTCTATTTCATTCGCCCAAGTTGATAAAGTGGAACCTCCTTTTTGGTGGAGCGACATGAACCTTTCTGATGTTCAAATAATGTTCTACGGAAAGAATATTGCTCAAAATGAAGTTTCCGTTTCCAATGGAATCATCATCAAAAACATTCAAAAAACTGAAAATCCTAACTACGTTTTCGTAACCATCGATACAAAAAATATTGCGTCTCAAGATTTTGTTTTTACTTTTAAAAATAAAACCAAATCGTTTACTAAAAATTATTCTCTTAAATCAAGAAGAGAAAAATCAAAATTCCGTAAAGGATACGACAGCTCTGATATGATTTACCTCATCATGTCTGACCGATTTGCTAATGGAAATCCAAATAACGATAGCACAACAGAAACCCTCGAAAAAGCAGACCGAAATAACAAAAATGGTCGTCATGGTGGTGATATTGAAGGTATCATCAAGAACTTAGATTACATTAAAGAATTAGGTGCAACCGCCGTGTGGCCAACACCGCTTTGCGAAGACAACGACGAAAGAGGTTCGTACCATACTTACGGCCAATCCGATGTTTATAAAATAGATTCCCGTTTTGGAACCAACGAAGATTACCTTCGATTGAGCACAGAATTGCATAAAAGAGGCATGAAAAATATCATGGATTATGTAACCAACCATTGGGGGTATAAACATTGGATGATGGATGATTTACCAACTTATGATTGGATCCATCAATTTCCAGGTTATGCCCAAACCAACTACAGAATGTCTACTCAATTTGACACCAATGCCTCCGCTATTGATGCTAAAACTTGTATGGACGGCTGGTTTGTAAAATCGATGCCCGACTTGAATCAATCCAATCCATTAGTTCTGAATTATCTAATTCAAAATGCAATTTGGTGGATTGAATATGCTGATTTGGACGGTTTTCGTGTAGATACTTATTCATACAATGACAAAGAGGGAATTGCAAAATGGACCAAAGCCATTACGGATGAATATCCACATTTTAATATTGTTGGTGAAGTTTGGATGCACAATCAAGCACAAATGGCTTATTGGCAAAAAGACAGTAAAATTGGCGCAATAGAAAACTACAATTCGAATCTTCCAAGTGTAATGGATTTTACTTTACATGATGCTTTGAATGGTGGTGTTTTTAATGAAGACAAATCAAATTGGGATAAGGGACTGATAAAAATTTATGAAAATTTCACCAATGATTTTCTATATCCTAACATTAGCAATATGTTGGTTTTTGCTGAAAATCATGATACCGACCGTTTCAATAATATTTACAAAAACGATTTCAATAAATATAAAATGGCCATGACGTTAATTGCTACTGTACGCGGAATTCCACAATTGTATTACGGGTCAGAAATTGGAATGGCAGGAAGTAAAAACGTTGGCGATGGTGATATTCGTCGTGACTTCCCAGGAGGCTGGAATGGCGATACTAACAATGCTTTTGCTGCTTCTGGAAGAACTGCTGAACAACAAAAATTTCATGATTTTACTGCCAAATTATTCAATTGGAGAAAAAATAAAGAAGTAATTCATACCGGAAAAATGATGCATTATATTCCTGAAAATAATGTATATGTCTATTTCAGATATAATGACACAGAAACTGTGATGGTTGTGATGAACAACAACACCGATAAACAAGCAATCAAATTAAATCATTTCAAAGAAAGTATCAAAAACTATCAAACTGGAACAGATGTTCTTTCAGGAAAACAAATCAATCTAAAAGATGATTTAGAAATTGAAGGGAAATCTGCTTTGATATTAGAATTGAAATAAATAAGTCTCGCAAAGTCCCAGAGACGCAAATGAATGAAATTATAAATAAAGTTTGCTTTGCGCCTTTGTGCCTTTGCGAGATTAATTAAACAAAATGAGAAAGCTATTACTCCTACTTTTAATCACTACCATTTCATTTGCTCAAAATGCAAGCCGAAAATACATCTCTAACACTTGGAAAAATAATATTTTAGAAATTAAAACAAATGATGGTTCCTATCTTATCAAACCCTATTCGGATAAAATTGTAGAAACTTCGTTTGTTCCTGATAACGAAAAATTCAATCCAATATCGGAAGCAATTGTATTAAAATCAAAAAATGCAAATTTTAAATTTACTAATGGCGAAAATGCATTAATGCTAGCTTCTGATAACCTTGTTGTCTTAATTAATAAAAAAAAATTTCAAATAAGTTATAGCAATAAAGACGGCATATTTCTCTCAGAAAAAAATGGCTACACCAAAGTAAATGACTCTACAGAAACCCTAGATTTTAATCTTTCTAAAGAGGAAATTCTTTATGGTGGTGGCGCCAGAGCCTTAGGAATGAACCGTCGTGGCAATCGTTTGCAATTGTACAATCGGGCGCACTATGGGTATGAAACGCATGCCGAATTGATGAACTTTTGTATTCCTCTAGTTTTATCATCTAAAATGTATGCCGTTCATTTTGACAATTCTGCTATTGGTTATTTAGATTTAGACAGTAAAAAAGACAATACTTTAACGTATGAAACTATTTCTGGAAGAAAAACCTACCAAGTTATTGTTGGCGATTCGTGGACCGATTTAATTTCAAATTACACCAATCTTACTGGAAAACAACCCCTTCTACCACGTTGGGCTTTAGGCAATTTCTCGTCTCGTTTTGGCTATCATTCCCAAGAAGAAGTAGAAAAAACGATTCGAAAATTTGAACAAAGCCAAATACCCGTAGATGCCATTATTTTGGATTTGTATTGGTTTGGTAAAACTCTCAAAGGAACGATGGGAAATCTGGATTGGGATAAAGACAATTTCCCAAACCCTGATAAAATGATTTCCGATTTGAATGCAAAAGGAATTAAAACCATTTTAATAACCGAACCCTTCATTTTAACAACCTCAACCAAATGGCAAGAGACCGTTGATAAAAATGTTTTGGCTAAAACCAAAGATGGAAAACCAGCTACCTGGGATTTCTATTTTGGAAATACTGGGATTGTAGATATTTTTAAACCACAAGGAAAAGAATGGTTTTGGAATGTGTACAAACGTTTAATCAATCAAGGCGTTGGCGGACTTTGGGGCGATTTAGGGGAACCCGAAGTATTTCCATCAAAAGCAATAACTGATGGTGGAAAAGCCGATGAAATTCATAATGTTTACGGACACAATTGGGCCAAATTAATAGCCGAAGGGTATAAAAAAGATTTTCCGGCTACTCGTCCATTCATCTTAATGCGTTCTGGATATTCGGGTTCGCAACGATTTGGGATGATTCCGTGGAGTGGTGATGTGTCTAGAAGTTGGGGCGGGCTTCAAAGTCAGATGGAAATTTCACTTCAAATGGGAATGCAAGGATTGGCCTATATGCATTCTGATTTGGGCGGATTTGCAGGTGATTATTTCGATAATGAATTGTACTTACGTTGGATTCAATACGGTGTTTTTAACCCGATTTTTCGTCCTCATGCCCAAGAAGACGTTGCTTCAGAAGTCGCTTACAAAGATGTTGTCACGAAAGCTAAAGCTAAAAAACAAGTCGAATTACGTTACCAATTAATGCCATATAACTATACTTTGTCTTTTGAAAACAATCAAAAAGGAACACCGTTAATGCGACCATTATTTTTTGAAGAACCAAATAATATTGCCTTGCAAAAAGTAAGCGAGACCTATCTTTGGGGAAATGATTTCTTGGTAACTCCAATTACAAAATCGGCAGTAACTTCAACGGCTATTTATTTCCCAAAAAGTAACAATTGGTTTGATTTTTATTCCGACAAAAAACATCAAGCTGGAACTACCTCAACTGTTGATGTTGTTGAAGATCACCTTCCAGTTTTTGTTCGTGGCGGTGCTTTTATTCCGATGATAAAAACCATTCCAAACACGACTAAATATTCATTAGATGCTTTTGATTTACATTTTTATTTTGATGAAACCGTAGCTAACTCTTCGGGCAAAGTATATAACGATAACGGACTTACAGCCAATGATTTTGAGAAAGGCGAATACGAAATTTTGAATTTCAACAGTACCAATGCTGATAAAGTTCTTACACTCAAATTGAGTTCGGAAATCGGGAAAAACTATGCTTCAAGCAAAAAAGAAGTTTCGATTATTGTACACAATATCCTTCCGAAAAGAATATTCGTAAATGGTCAAGAACAGATTTATAAAACATTCCACAATCCTATGGAAATTCCTGTAACTTGGGAAAAAGGAACCTATCCAGAAATAAAAATAGAATACTAAGTCATGATTAAAAAAATAAATACTTTCGTTTTAATAGCACTTCTAATTGGTGGAAATTCATTCGCACAGAAGAAGAAAATTACAACTCCTAAAGCTCCTTTTGTTTGGGAAAATGCTAATGTGTATTTTCTTTTAACCGACAGATTTAACAATGGTGACAAAACCAACGACCATACTTATAACAGAAATAAAACTACCGGAAAACTTCGTGGTTTTGAAGGAGGCGATATTCGTGGTGTTATTCAAAAATTAGACGAAGGTTATTTTGACAAATTAGGAACAACCGTGATTTGGATGACACCAATTGTAGAACAAATTCACGATGGCGTTGACGAAGGAACTGGCTTAACGTATGGATTTCATGGCTACTGGACCAGAGATTGGAGTTCTTTAGATCCAAGTTATGGAACCCAAAAAGATTTAGCTGAATTGGTTTCCAAAGCGCATGCTAAAGGAATTCGTATTATGCTCGATGCCGTTATAAATCACACTGGTCCAGTTACTGCAGAAGATCCTGTTTATCCAAGTGATTGGGTTAGAACTTCTCCAAAATGCACCTATAAATCATATGACACCTATATTAACTGTACTTTAGTTGAAAATCTTCCAGATGTTAAAACCGAAAGCAATGAAGACGTTGCGCTTCCTCCTTTCTTAATAGAAAAATGGAAAAAAGAAGGGCGATATGATAAAGAAGTTTCCGAATTAGATTCTTTTTTCAAAAAGACGGGGTATCCTCGTGCGCCAAAATACTACATTATGAAATGGCTTTCGGATTACATCACAAACTATGGAATTGATGGCTACAGGGTAGATACTGCCAAACACGTTAAAGAAGACGTTTGGGCCGATTTTAAAAAAGTATGTGATGGGGCATTTGCTGAATACAAAAAGAAAAATCCAACTAAAATTTTGGATAACAATCCGTTTTTTATGGTTGGAGAAGTTTATGGTTACAACATCAGCGGGAAGAAATTCTATGATTTTGGTGATAAAAAAGTAAATTATTATGAAAATGGGTTTACAGGTTTAATCAACTTTGCCTTTCCTTATGAAGCCAAAATGAGTTATGAAGAATTATTTTCAAAATATTCCAATATCTTGAATACCGATTTAAAAGGCAATACCGTAATGAATTATATTTCGTCTCACGATGACGGAAATCCGTTTGACAAAAAACGTGAAAAACCATTTGAAAGTGCTACCAAATTAATATTAGCGCCGGGAATTTCACAAACCTATTATGGTGATGAAACGGCACGATCGCTTGATATTGAAGGCACTCAAGGTGATGCAACGCTACGTTCCTTTATGAATTGGGATGACATTAAATCTAATCCAAAAACTAAAGAAATAGCCTTACATTGGCAAAAATTAAGTAATTTCAGAAAAAACCATCCGGCTGTTGGAGCTGGTATTCACACACAAATAAGCATTACTCCTTATGTTTTCAGCAGAACCTATTCTAAAGGGAAATATACAGATAATGTGATCATTGGATTGGATTTACCAATTGGTCTAAAAGAAATTTCTGTTGGAACGATTTTCAAAAACGGCATCAAAATAAGAGATGCCTATTCCGGAAAAACATCAATTGTCGCAAATGGAAAAGTCACTTTTAACACCAATTATTCCTATCTTTTAATCGAAAAAATATAATTAACTTTCTTTAAAAACAAAAGTTGCCTTAAAAGAGCATTTTTTTTGTTGTAATAATGTTAATTTTCTCTACGGCTCCATATAAAGTTGTATCTTTAGTTTAAACTGATTTCACTAATTAATTCAACACTATTATTTATGGCATTCGATTATATTGAAATAGACCGAGTTGAAAAACTAACCAAAAAAGAATTTATTAAGAATTATTACAAGCCTCAAAAACCAGTTGTAATAACCAATCAAATTGAAGATTGGCCAGCTTTTAGCAAATGGAATTTTGATTTTTTAAGGAAAGTTGCTGGCGATAAAACAGTTCCGTTATACGATAGCCGAAAAACAGACTATACCAAAAAAGTGAACGAGCCTGATTTCACAATGACCATGTCGGAATATATCGACATTCTTGAAAAAGGACCCACCGATTTACGTATTTTTCTATATCATTTAATGAAAGACGTACCTGCAATGTAAGCTGATATGAAATGGCCTGATTTGGGAATACGCCTTTTAAAAAGTTTACCCTTATTGTTTTTTGGAGGTCAAGATGCCAAAGTATTTATGCATTATGATATTGATTTTCCTAACATATTTCACATCCACTTTGCTGGCGAAAAACAGTGTGTGTTAGTTGACCCAAAAGAAACTAAATACATGTACCGTCTTCCTTATTCTTGGATTTGCAATGAAGATATCGACTTTGACAATCCTGATTTTGAAAAATTTCCAGCATTAAAATACGTTAAACCTTATATCACCAATCTTAATCATGGAGAAATGCTCTACATGCCTGAGGGTTGGTGGCATTATATGAAATACCTGTCGCCTGGCTTTTCATTGAGCTTACGTTCATTAGCTGGCAGACCCAGCAATTTAATTAAAGGGTTTGCCAATGTTGCTGTTATACGTCATTATGATAACTGGATGCGAAAACGAAAAGGACAAGCTTGGCTAGATTATAAAGACGAGGAGTCCATTAGAAGAACCAATGCCTTGCTGAAATAATGCTTAAAATTGGTCACAGAGGCGCCAAAGGATATATTGCTGAAAACACGCTAGCCTCCTTTGAAAAAGCACTAGAATTAAAAGTAGATGCTATTGAACTTGATGTACATTTAAGTTCTGATGAAGAAATCATGGTAATTCATGATGCGACTGTTGATAGAACGACCAACAAAAAAGGCTTCGTGAGATCATACTCATCAAAAGAATTGAAAGCATTAGGAATTCCAACTTTGGAAGATGTTTTACATTTAGTAAATCAAAAATGCATCATCAATATTGAAATCAAAGACACTTGTGCTTCTCAAAAAGTGATTCAGTTAATTGAAAAGTTCATCAATGAACATTATTGGAATTACAAACTATTTCAAATTTCAAGTTTTAATTGGGAAGTTTTAGAGGAAGTTGCTGTAATTAATTCAAAAATTGCTCTTGGAGTTTTAACTGAAGATTCAATTGAAAAGGCGCTTGCTTTTGCTGAAAAAGTAAAGGCTCATTCTATAAATACGAACTTCAAATTATTAAATCACGAAAAGGCAAGCCTTATTCACGCTAACGGATTTAAAATTTATACTTGGACGGTAAATTCTATAAAGGATATTACATTTATCAAATCTTTGAATATTGATGGAATCATAAGTGATTTTCCTCGTAGA
>CAISUR010000362.1 GCA_903888655.1 uncultured Bacteroidota bacterium
AATCTTTTTTTACATCAGCAGTTAAATCTGGACCATCAGCTAGTAAAAGATCTGCAGCATTTAATACATATTGATATCCTTTTGCTTTACCCACTTTTTGAATTGAAGCTTTTACTTTTTCAGTAATTGGTTTCATCAAATCAGCCTCTTTTTTCTGTAAGTCTTTTTGAGCAGTTTCTTGATAGTCGCTAATTCGTTTAGCCATATCTTGCATTTCGGTTTGACGTGTTTGGTTTACGGCATCCGTAACAGTTGAAGCTTCTCCATCATACTTTTTAATTTTAGATTGATATTCATCTACCATAGTTTTGTATTCAGCTGTATACGTGTCACTTAATTTTTTTAATTGGCTTTGGGCATCAAGAACTGCAGGCATTTTAGACATTATATCATTAACATCCACATGAGCGGTTTTCGCTTGTGCGTTAATAGTTTGAAATCCAAGTAAAGCTATTGTAGCTATCAAGAATGTTTTAATTTGTTTCATTGTTTTAGTGTATTAATTATTGTTTTAATTTATTAAGGTTTATTGATTTCTGTTGTTTTCTTAGCGTCTTCTTTGGCTTTTTTTGCAGCTTCTCTGTCAGCGATAACTTTTAATCTTTTTTCTTCAGTAGCTTTCTTTCGATCCTCAATCGCCTTTTTTCTGTCCTCTAAAGTTTTCTTTTTGGCCTCTTCGACAATTGCCTTTTTATCTGCTAATTTATCGACAGTGTTCGTTTTGGTGCTGTCACTGCTTTTCGTTGGAATAGTTTTATCAGAAACTGTGCCAGTTTTTTTACCAGTTTTTTCATCCAAAAATTGTTTTCTTTTAGCTTCCGCATCTGCTTTTCTTTGTTCAGCAGCAAGTTTTTTATCTTCAATCATTTTTAAACGATCGGCTTTTCTTTGATCAATTAGTTTCTGCCTATCGCTCATTTCAGGATTGTCATCAATCATATCTTGTTTGCGCTGTTTTTCTTCTTCAAGTTTTTGTTGTTTTTTTGTCAATTGCTCTCTTTTTCCAGCTCTCATTAACACTTGAACAACTCTGTCACTAATATCATGTTTTTTTGCCGCAAAAAGCATCGTTAAATCGGATGATTTGTCAAAAACGTAATCATATTTTTTTGCTTCTGCAATATCTTGAACGGCATTAAAAACTTGGTCTTGAATAGGTTTTATTAATACTGATTTTTGAGTAATTAAATCGCCATTTGGTCCGAATTTTTTTTGAGTATACGCAATTAATTCATTTTCTTGGAATGTGATTTCCTCTTCTCTTTCTTCAATTAGTTCTTTGGTTAATAATACTTTTTCAGATTTTAACGCTTCTTTAAGTTTACCAATATCATTTTTTTTAATTTGAATCTCTTGCTTCCATTTTTCAGCTTTTTGGTCTAATTGACTTTTTGCTTCAGCATAGTCGGGTACTTTTTCGAGGATATATTCCATATCAATATATCCAATTTTAATACCACGAGATTGCGATTTAACATTATATGTTGTTAATAATGATATAGTTATCGCTAATAATATATATTTTTTCATAACTTAATGTTTAGAAATGTTAAGCAAATATACTAAAATTGTTGTCCAATTATGAAATGAGTTTGCCATCCACTTCTCACACTCGTTCCTGGAACTGGATCAAAGCCGTTTGCAAAATCAATTCCGAGTAGTCCAAAGGCTGGCATAAATATTCTAATACCGAATCCAGCAGATCTTTGTAATACGAAAGGGTTATAATCTCTAAAGTTTGTGTAAGAAACGCCACTTTCTAGAAAAGTAAGTCCATAAATAGATGCCGCTGCTTTTAATGTTAATGGATAGCGTAACTCCATCGAGAATTTGTTATAAATAGTTCCTCCAGTTGAAACTGATAAGGATTGATTTGGATATCCTCTTAATTGGATTACCTCTCTACCATCTAAGGCATAATTAGCTAAGCCATCGCCACCAAGGAAAAATCTTTCAAATGGTACAACACCCCTAGCAGAATTATAAGCACCTAGATAGCCAAATTCTCCTAAAGTTTTTAATACCAAAGCATGTTGATCATCGCCGTATAATTTCGTATACCAATCCATTTTTAATTTCACTTTATAAAACTCAAGCCAATTAAATCTTTTTTGATCTACTTTGGCTACATCGGCATCGGCATCTTGATAATTATCAACTTTAACGTACCCAGTAACTGGGGTTCCATTTCTAATAGCAGTAGTTAATTTAACATAATCACCGGTATTGATATAACCATCATTCACAACACTATTGTATCCAACACCAGTATTAGTTAATTTATAATCGGCTTGATTGCTTAAATCACCATAGTTTATGCCATTAAATAAGGAATAGGGTAGCGTAAATTTGGTGTTTAAACTAAATTCGGAGCCTTTGGTTGGATATACGGGGTTAACTCCTTTACTGTTTCTAGATAGTCCGATATTGAAAGCAAAGTTTTTAGATGAACCATTTCCGAAAGTAAATAGTGGTGTATTATAATTATGCAAATCATAATGTTGAAAACTTAAAGCAGTAGACAAAACAAAAAAGTCGTCAGGAACTGTTAATCTTTTTGCAATTCCAACTGTTAATGAGGTAATGTTGAAACTTTTGCTTTTGTCAATACTAGTGTACGATCCGGAATATAGGTATTGCTTACTTTCAGAAATAGAGGTTGAAAAGCTAATAGGTTTTTTTCCGCCTAACCACGGCTCTGAAAAGGATAAACTATACGTTCTAAAAAAGGTACTCGCTTGAAGGCGCAACGCAACTTTTTGTCCATCTCCCATGGGAAGTGGGTGGTAAGATTCTTTTTTGAATAAATTTTGAATAGAAAAGTTATTGAAGGAAAGTCCTAACGTACCTATAAATCCTCCGCCACCATATCCACCTTGGAGTTCTACTTGGCTTGATCCTTTTTCTTTTAAATTATATTCTATATCAACAGTACCGGCCGTTGGGTCAACATTTTTAAACTTTGGGTCGATAGCTTCTGGGTCAAAAAATCCTAATTGTCCAATTTCTCTAATAGTTCTTACCAAATCTTCTTTGCTGTATTTTTCACCTGGCTTTGTTCGTAATTCTCTATAGATAACTTTATCATTCGTTTTATCATTTCCCACTACAGAAATTTTGTTGAAATAAGCTATTGGGCCTTCGGTTACTCTGATTTCAAAATCGATAGAATCATTAACCGATCTCACTTCAACTGGATTTATATTTGAGAAGAGATAGCCATTATTTTGGTATAAATTGGTCAAATCTTCACCATCAGGTTTGGTTTTGTCAGCAACTCGTTTATCAAGCAAAACACCATTATATACGTCTCCTTTTTTAATACCTAAAATATTATTTAATAACTGGTCAGAATACACAGAATTACCTAAAAATTTAATATTTCCAAAGTAGTATTTCTTGCCTTCTTCTACTTTAATATTAATTCCTATTTTATTCTTTTTCTTATCAAGCCAAACAGAGTCACTTAATACCCTAGCATCACGATATCCCTTTTCTTTGTAGGCATCAACTACTTTTATTAAATCTTCATCATATTTCTTTTTTATAAATTTTGATGCTTTAAAAATGCGAATTGGATTTATTTGTTTGGTATTTTTCATTGCCGTCCGAAGTTTTTTATCACTCAACTTCTCATTGCCCTGAAAGACAATATGTTTTATTTTTATTTTTTCCCCTTTGTCAATGTTTACAAGCAAATCAACGCCTGTTTTAGAGGTGTCAACAATGGTTCTTATGTTTACTTTAGTATTAAAAAAACCATCTTTTTTATATTTATTTTCTAAATAATTTTTTGTGGTGTTGATAAGATTCTCATTAACAATTTTCCCTTTGGTTAATGAATTTTCCTTAATTAAATCATCTACTTTATTTTTCTTAATACCAACAAACTTTACTTCATTTAATTTTGGTAATTCAACAATGTTTAAGTCTAAATAAATACTATCTCCTTTAATATCGTTGATGTAAAAATCAATGTCGCTAAATAAGCCAAGTTTACCTAATTTTTTAATAGCATTACTAACTTCTTCTCCAGGAACCGCAATATTTTGACCTTTTTCTAACCCAGAAAAAGTTACCACAGTTTGTTGGTTGTAGCTTATTTTTCCGATAACATTTACTTTGGCTAGAATGTATTTTTTACCTTGGTCAAAAGGTAATTTATCTTGTGCACTAGAGTAAAGAACAACTCCTAAAAATAAAATCGTTAAGACTGTTTTAATAAAATTGTTTGGCACACTATGTTTTTTTAATTTGTTCGCTTGTTTTTCCAAATCTTCGTTCTCTTTTTTGATAGCTAATGATGGCTTCATATAAATGTTCGTCTGTAAAATCGGGCCATAAAACATCAATAAAAAATAATTCTGCATAGGCTATCTGCCAAAGCATGAAATTACTTATTCTGTGTTCGCCACTAGTTCTAATTAATAAATCTACATCGGGTAGATTGTGCGTGTAAAGATGCTGATTTATAATTGATTCATCAATACTGTCTATTGAAATTATATTATTTTTAACTTTATCACTTATGTTTTTAACAACATTTAATAATTCTTCGCGGGAACCATAGCTCAAAGCTAAAGTTAAAGTCATTCTTGTGTTATTTTTTGTTTTATCAATAACACCATTTAATTCTTTTAAAATGGATTCGGGTAATTTGGATAAATTACCGATTGAATTTAAACGAATGTTGTTTTCTTGAAGTGTTTTTAACTCTTTTTTTAGTGAATTAACGAGTAACTTCATTAAGGTATCTACTTCTAGTTTTGGGCGATTCCAGTTTTCAGTTGAAAATGCGTATAGCGTCAGATTTTTGATTCCTAATTTAGCACAAGTTTCAACGGTTGTTTTAACTGATTTTGTACCATTTTCGTGACCCAGTGTTCTCAATAAACCTTTTTGCTTAGCCCAACGACCATTGCCGTCCATAATAATAGCAAGGTGTTTGGGTAAATTATCTTTATTTATTGATTCTAGTAAACTCATATTTTAATCTGCACAATAACATGGCTTTAAACCAAAAGTGTATGTTAAGGTAAATCCGGTAAAAACATACCAATCATTACTATTTATATCTCCAAATTTAAGGGAACTAAAATTTGGATTTTTTGGTGAACTTCCATCCAAATTATCGGTCATTGTATATCTTGCTCCAACTTCAAAACCAAGAATCCAATTTTTGGTAATATTTGATTTCACTCCAACGGTCATCGGAATTGCAAAAGTACCGCGATTAGAATCTGTTTTTGTTCGACCATTTATCACATACAATTCATCATAATTTGTGTAAGACAATCCAGTGTATACGTATGGCGTGACTTTGGTTCCAAATTCATGCAGATTAAAATCAAAAAAATTAAATTCTAATCCAGCAGAAACTTCCTTAATGTTATTAGCAAAATTATACCCTCTTGAATACCTTCCGGGCACTTTAGAATCTAGATCATTAGCGGTGATTTTTGATTGTGTATATGAAAATCTCCAAGCATGTCTGGGGCTTTTATTCCATTTATACAGTATTCCGTAAGCAAATTCATTGGGATTAATATAATTTGTCTTTCCAACATCGCCCATATAATTACTGCCGCCAACAAAAACACCTATTTCATTAATTTGAGCGTTTAATTTTGTTAATCCCAATATAAATATAATTAAAAATATTCTTTTCATTAATCGAAAAATAGCGTGCAAATATAACAATTATAGCCACTAATAAAACATGATGTTAGTATTTATAACAAATTAAATTTAAAATAATTAAACTTCAAAAGGTATTTCATTTGCGCAATGAACAGCTATTAAACGGAAAACCCTTTAAAGTAGTATGCGAATAAAATTTTAATTTCTTTTGTCTTCGCCCCAAAGAAGTTTGTTGCGTAAGGTGTTTAGGAAAGTTTCATCAGGAATTTCAACCATATTGATTTGAAATGGTGTTTTTCTGATGGTCAAAATAGAATTGTTATCAAGAGTTGCAATTCGGGAGTCAAGTGAAACTAAATATTGATTTTCACGACCGGAAACCTTTAACTTTATTATAGTGTCATCGGTAATTACTAATGGGCGTGCATTTAAATTATGAGGTGCAATAGGTGTGATAACTAATCCTTTTACTTCGGGAGTTAAAACTGGTCCGCCACAACTCAAGGAATACCCTGTTGATCCGGTTGGTGTTGAAATTATTAATCCGTCAGCCCAATATGAATTTAAGTATTCGTCATTCAAATACGTTTCAATGGTAATCATCGAAGTAGTATCTTTTCGGCTCACGGTAACTTCGTTCATAGCAAAATTCAATTCGTTGATTTGCTCATTTTCAGGCGAACATGCCAAACTTAATAATGTTCGTTGCGAAATAGTGTATTTTTTTTCTAACACAATTTGAAGAAATTGCTCAATACTTTCTTTTTGAACTTTGGCCAAAAACCCTAATCTCCCAGCATTAATTCCTATAATAGGTACACCCGAATCTCGAACAAAAGTGGCTGCTCTCAAAATGGTTCCGTCTCCGCCAATGCTAACCAAGATGTCAAAACTTGAATCTAAACATTTATGACTGTTGAAAGTTTTGTACTCTTTTTTTACAATTTCTTGTTCGTATAATATTTTTAAAAAGTTTTCTTCAATGACCATTTCAACATTATTGGCATTAAAAAACACAAATATGTCACGAATAATTGGTCGTGTGTCGTTTTGATAATATTGTCCGAAGATGGCGACTTTCATAAAAATTTTAGATTTTAGATTTTAGATTTTAGATTTCTAAAAAAAGTTAGTTCTCTAATTTCATAAAATCGGATACTTATATATTCAAATATTTATCCAAATAATCGGAACGTTCTTTTAAATTATTGAGATAATTGTCTTCGTGATGTTCAGAAACTATTTCGTAATTATATCTTCTAAATGTTTGAATGATATCATTCATGCCACCAAGAGCAATTTTAATCGTGATTTGAACACTTTGCGTGTCAGCTTCAGAAACAAATAGCCCAAGAAGTTTTCCGTTATTGCTCTCCACTATTTGTGTAATTTGGCTCATGGAATAATCCAAAAGACTTTTTTTAACCACAATAATGCCCCCTTGCTCTTTTAAAAATGGCGTTTCATGAAAAAATTTCACAATATCCTCCAATTCATAATATCCTAAATAAGAATTGTTTTCATCTAAAACTGGAACAACATTAGTATGATTTTTGGCAAAAACTTCTAAAACATCTAACCAAATCATGTTTTTTCTCGCAAAAAATCCTTCCAATGCATATTTATAATCGGATACTTTTTTATCAGAATCAAACGTCTCAACATCATCTGATGCAATACTTCCAATATAAATTCCTTCGTTTAAAACTGAAAAATGAGAAAACGAAACATCCATAAAAAAGTCCTGAACCTCACCAATAGTTTCATGACTACTTATGGCTTTATAATCGTTTGTTATATATTCGGTAATTTCGGTCATAGCAGTGATTCAATATTTGTTGCAAAATAATCAAATTTTAGAACATAAAACCTTATTTTAACTTTGTATTTTTGTTGAAATTAAATCTAAAACACACTTATATTATTTTTGCAACAAGAAATTTGTGAAAATTTGTGTAATTCGTGACTCAAAAACTATGACAAAATTAAGCGTAAATATCAATAAAATTGCCACTTTAAGAAATGCTCGTGGCGGAAATGTGCCAGATTTATTGCAGGTTGCCAAAGACATTCAAAGATTTGGAGCGCAAGGAATTACCATTCATCCTCGTCCAGATGAGCGTCACATTCGGTATCAAGATGCCCGTGATTTGAAATCAATAGTACACACCGAATTCAATATTGAAGGGAATCCACAACATAATTTTATCGATTTGGTTTTGGAATGTAAACCCGAACAAGTGACTTTGGTACCAGATGCAATTGGAGCCATAACTTCATCGGCAGGTTGGGACACACTTAAACATCAATCGTATTTAACTGAAGTCATTCAAGAATTTAAACGAAACGGAATTCGTACTTCTATATTTGTTGATCCAATTTTAGAAATGATAGAAGGCGCAAAAGCTATTGGAACCGATAGAATTGAGCTATATACTGAAGCATTTGCATATCAGTACGGTTTAGGAAATTTACTGGGAATAGAACCTTATACCAAAGCATCAATTTTAGCTAACGAATTAAGTTTAGGAATCAATGCTGGACATGATTTGAGCTTGGATAATATTAAATTTTTCAAAGATAACATTCCAGGCTTATTAGAAGTTTCTATCGGACACGCCTTGATTTCAGAGGCATTATATCTCGGTTTGGATAACGTTGTAAATATGTATTTGCAAAAATTGAAGTAAGATGTTACACTCAAGAATAGAAGGGGAAGGCAACCCATTACTAATCATTCATGGATTTCTTGGAATGTCAGACAATTGGAAATCATTTGGTTCGCTCTATGTTGCTGAAGGATTTCAAACGCATATGTTGGATATGAGAAATCACGGAAAAAGTTTTCATTCAGACGAATTCAGTTATGAAGTAATGTGTCAAGATGTTTTAGAATATTGTCAAGAGTATAATCTCCATAAAGTTTCCATTATTGGTCATTCTATGGGTGGAAAAGTTGCCATGTTATTTGCAACAACTTATCCCGAGAGAGTTGAAAAATTGATAATTGCCGATATTGGACCCAAATATTATGCGCCGCATCATCAAGACATTCTGGCAGGATTAAATGCGGTTGATTTCACTACCAAACCAAGCCGAATTGAAGTTGAAGAGACTTTGTTTCCTTACATCCAAGATTTTGGAACCAGACAATTCCTGATGAAAAATTTGTATTGGGTGGAGCCAGGACAATTGGCATTCCGATTCAATCTAGATGTTTTTAATAGAAAAATAGACCAAATAGGAACTGTTTTGCCAGAAAACGCACATTTTGACAAACCAACATTATTCATTCGTGGCGGAAATTCAAAATATATTCTCGACACAGATATTCCTGAAATTAATAAGCATTTTCCGAATTTTGAATTAACTACAATTCCAAACGTTGGACATTGGCTTCATGCTGAAAACCCAAAATTGTTTTTTGAGGAAACGGCAAGGTTTTTGAAATAAATGCAATAAATAATAACACAAATTTTAGCATGAAACTACTTTTAAGAATACTAATTACTTCATTATTAGTGATGACCATTACTCATTTTTTTCCTAGCATCGCTCATGTTGATGGATTTAAATCTGCCGTAATCGTTGCCATTGTTTTAGGGTTATTGAATTTATTTGTAAAACCAATTTTGGTGCTTTTTACTTTGCCTGTAACCATTTTTACTTTGGGATTATTTTTGTTAGTCATCAATGCGGCAATTATTGCATTGTGTTCAAAACTCGTTGACGGATTTTCAATTAATGGTTTTTTTGGTGCACTTTTCTTTAGTATAATCCTGTCGTTATCGCAATCTATTGTTTTTAAATTAACACGTGAAAGCAAATAATAATCAGTAAAATAAAACTTGGTTGGGTTGCAGAAATGTTATAGTTTTGCAACCCAATTTTATTAAGTAAAAT
>CAISUR010000363.1 GCA_903888655.1 uncultured Bacteroidota bacterium
AATTTCTTTGAGGTAGGCATTCATCTTTTGATTGGATAGAATTGGAAGCAGTCTTTTTTCATTTTTACAAACAGGATGTTCCGAGTATTTATTAATGATTTCTTGGGCTGTCGGTAGGAGTGGAATTTTAGAAGTGGTATCTGTTTTTTGACGGTTTTTGAAAATCCATTTATCACCATCAATACCAATTGAAATATTATCTAAAGTTAGTTGCTTCACATCTACATAAGCCAATCCGGTAAAACAGCTAAAAACAAAAATGTCTCTTACAAGCTCAAGTCTGTCTGATTTGAATTCTTTATTAATTAGTTGTTCAATTTCAATTTCTGAAAGATATTCCCGAACCACTTCTTTGACTTTTGATTTATAATTTACAAATGGGTCTTTAATTAGCCATCCATTGGCCAAACATTGATTGATAATCTTGTGAAAGTTCTTGATGTATTTGACTGCGGTATTGTTGGCGCATTTTCTTTCGCTACGCAAATAGAATTCATATTCGGTTATAAAAGAATGATCAATCTTTTCGATATTAATGTCAGAGAGATTGTATTTCCAAGATAGGAAGTCTTTGGTGTGCTTCAACGATGTTTCATAACGTTCTAATGTTCCTGGTGCATATTCAATTCCGAGCAATTCTTTTATTTTTCGGTTGTGTTCTTTGAAAATAGGGATGAGGTGATGTTCTCGTTCTTTGATACCAAGTAGTCTGTTTTTGAACTCTTCAATATTAGGACTTATACCATCCTTTAAAAGTTCGAACTGGATTTCATTGATTCGGTTTTTAGTAAAGTCAAGTAAGCTGTTTATTGAACGAGCTTCTTCTGAATTACCCTTCATTTTGCTTAATTCATTCGACCATTTTGATGGTTCGATGAATTTTTTAGTGCTGTACTCAAATCTTTTTCCATCGACAGTTAGTCGTACATAAATTGGAAATAATCCTGTTCCATTGGCTTTTGTTGATTTTGCATAAAAATGCAATGTGATTTTTGCTTTCATTTTGGTAACCTTTTAGTTATGAATTAATTTACTGTAAGGTTTGCCACAAAACAAGATGTTCATCTATTGACGAAGTGATTGAACTGCCTATTACTGCTTATTGCAGTGGGTTGACAATCTTAAATTCTGTCAATTTAGCGAGACCCAGAATTTGATAATTTTATAGGGTCTCGATTTAGTCTCTTGATTTTTGATTAAGAATGAATATTTTGGAAGTTTGTTAAAAGAAAAAACCCCGAAAATCGTATGATTTTCGAGGTTTTGATAACTTTTGAAAGTTATTTTGCGGAGAAAGAGGGATTCGAACCCCCGGACCTGTTACAGTCAACAGTTTTCAAGACTGCCGCAATCGACCACTCTGCCATTTCTCCAATAAGTCGTGCCTACTTCCGTAATGCGGATGCAAATATAGTAACCTTTTTGTGTTTTCCAAATAGATTGTACACAAAATAATGAATATTTTTTGTATCAAAAACTAATTGTTTCATTCTCTTGGAATTAAAACTAGTGCAATCTACTTTTATAGTGAAAAAAAGACAATCTGCTCATCAAGAATGTTGATACCACAGAAAATTATCGTAGCTATTGTATCACGCTACATGTTATACTTTAAAACTATTTTCATTCTCCTCTATAAACAACAACTTGATGTTTTCGTACGAATTTTGAAGTGCCACTTTAATTTCCTCGGGGTTTAACCACGCTACTTTTTCTATTCCTTCATTAGCTTGAGGCGTAAGTTCTCCTTCAAAATCGGTTTTCATCTCAAACCAATGGGTAATCTTTAATCGATAGACGCCATTTCGTTTAAAAATATGATAGGTCTTTTGCAATCTATTAGTAATTGTCAATTGGTGAACGCCCGTCTCCTCCTCTACTTCTCTTATCGAACAATCTTCAATTTCTTCTCCTTTATCACAACCTCCTTTTGGCAAATCCCATTTTCCATTTCGGTAAATGAACAAAACTTCGCCTTTCTTGTTGTAAACTAAACCACCACCCGCTTTTTTAACAGGTATTTTTTCTTTTACTTTTTTAAGAATTTCTTTCTCATCAGGATAGTACAAATAAGCTTTCTTAATCTTATTGTTAAACATTTTAACGATTAGTTGTTCTATATCGACACTTTCTAACAAGAATAATTGGAAATCGGTTTCTTTGGCGATTTCATTTGTTAAAAAAAGTGGTTTATCGTTCACAAAAACTTTATACATTTGCAGTATGATTTTTAATAAAGAAACAGCCGAAAAAACAGCCGAATTGCTTTTACAAATAAATGCAATTAAATTGAATCCATCAAATCCTTTTACATGGGCTTCGGGCTGGAATTCCCCAATTTATTGCGATAACAGATTAACTCTTTCATTTCCAGCAATTAGAAATTATATTCGCGATGAATTTACCAAACAAATTGAAGAAATTTATGGTAAACCAGATGTTATTGCGGGTGTGGCAACTGGTGCTATTGGTATCGGAATTCTTGTTGCTGAAGAATTAGGACTTCCGTTTGTATATGTGAGACCCGAACCTAAAAAACACGGGAGACAAAACCAAGTAGAAGGTTTTTTACAAAAAGGTCAAAATGTGGTCATCATTGAAGATTTAATTTCGACCGGAAATAGTAGTTTACTGGCTGTAGAGGCTTTGAAAGCAGCGGGTGCGAATGTAAAAGGAATGTTCGCTATTTTCTCCTACGGGTTTGATGTTGCTGAAGAAAATTTTAAAAATGCGAAAGTCAACTTGAACACTTTAAGTAATTATGAGCATCTTTTAGAATTGGCGGTTGAAAAACAATATATCACAGAAAACGAACAAAAAACATTACAAGAATGGAGAAAAAGTCCATCAACTTGGAATGTGTAAAATAAGTATGTAGATTTGAGAATTCAGATTGCAGTTTAAAAAAGAAATAAACTCACATTGTGCCTTTGTGTCTTTGTGGCAAAAAAAGAAATATGAACCTAGAAAGCCCAAAAGTAACCGTTGAAAAATCGTCAGAATATTTGTTTAATGCATTATCTGATGTCAAGAACTTTGAAAAACTGATGCCCGAAAACATTGCTAAATTTGAAGTACTTGGCGATGATATCTTCAACTTTGGTTTAAAAGGAATGCCGGAAATCAAATTGCGATTAAAAGAAGGAATTCCTTACTCAAAAGTAGTTTTGAATGCTGCAAGCGATAAGTTACCATTCTCATTAACTGCAAATATCCAAGCGATTTCAGAGCATACAAGCGAAGTGCAATTAGACTTTGAAGGCGAATTCAATCCGATGATGGCCATGATGATTAAAGGTCCTATTTCTAAATTTTTAGAGACTTTGGCTACGAATATGCCAAAATTGTAAGGTAATATTTAAGGAACACCAATTTTAATACAACATTTGGATTTCTTTGATTCCAAAAGTATGGGTAACATCATTTTCTAATAGAACTTGTAGCTTACCGTCGGGGGTAACTCCTTGAATAATCCCCATAAATTGATTTCTGGCAAGGTCTTCAAAGGGCATGGGAACGTTTATTCTAAACAATAATTTATGATAGGCATCCCAAAGTTCTTCCGATTGATTAGAAACAATCTTACTGCAATTGCTGTATAATTGCTCAATAATGCGTTCTAAAATTGAATTAATATCAAATTCATGTTCTGCAACTAATGCTAAAGAAGTTGCTTTTGGTAAATTTTGAAAATCTTTTTGATTAACATTTATTCCAATCCCTACCACAGATTCTATCGTATTATCAGATTTAAAACTATTTTCGATCAAAATACCTCCCAGTTTTTTAATGTCTGACAGAATGTCGTTGGGCCATTTGATAGCCAATTTAGGGATATTGTAGCCTTCTAAAACCTGTGTTACCGACAAAGCAACAGCCACATTCAAATGAAATATTTCATCGATGTTTTGTAAAACATCTTTAATCAAGATACTCATAATAAGATTTTTACCTGCTTCCGAATTCCAAGTAGCTCCCATTTGCCCCTTCCCTTTGGTTTGGTTTTGAGTAACAACAGTTGTGAAATTCTCTAGTATTTGATTTCGAGATAAATCCTTTAAAAAATCATTCGTAGAATCTATGGCATCGAGTTTGATAATATTCATGTGAATTAAAAAAACAGTATTTAAACTTATGTTAAGCTTCAAAAATAATGACTAATTTTGATACCTTTGCACATTATATAAAATTAGATGATAAAAAATACAGTTAGTACCGATGTTTTGTTAACAAGCATCATTAAAGGAATAGAAGAAGTTAAAGGAAATGATATTGAAATTCTTGATTTAAGAGCAATAGATACAGCCGTTTGTGATTATTTTGTAATTTGTAACGGTACTTCAAATACACAAGTTAACGCGATAGTTAACTCCGTTCAAAAAACAGTTTCTAAAGAACTTAAAGACAAACCTTGGCACGTAGAAGGTACCGACAATGCGGAATGGGTATTGATGGATTATGTGAGCATTGTGGTTCATGTATTTCAAAAAGAAATTCGTGAATATTATAACATTGAAGGTCTTTGGGGGGATGCCAAAATCACAACCTTATCAAATAAAAATTAAAAGCACTACAAAACAATGTCAGATAATAAAAAATCAGGCGGACTAAAATTCAGTCCATGGTGGATTTCAGGAGCAGTAATTTTCATGCTTGTTTTATTAAATATTTTTAATAGCACAAGTCTGCAAGATCCAACCAAAATATCTTCTTCAAAATTTGATGAACTATTGAATAGTGGTCAAATTGAAAAAGTAGTAGTATTCAATAAAACACAAGCCGAAGCCTTTCTTACTGCGGCGGCTCAAGATGATAAAGCAAATAAAAAAGTAGCTAAAGACCTATTTGGCAATAAGAATAAAGGACCTCACTATGTTTTTGAAATTGCTGATGCCCAAAACTTTGAAAACAAACTTATAAAGGCAAAGACAGAGCTTAAGCTAAAAGATTATGATTTCAAAATAAAAGACGATTGGTCAGGAATTTTTTTCCAAGTATTACCTTTCCTTTTGATTATTGGAGTTTGGCTGTATTTAATGAGAAGAATGTCGGGAGGCGCTGGCGGAGGTGCTGGTGGTCAAATATTCAATATTGGTAAATCGAGAGCCAAATTGTTTGATGAAAAGTCAGAGGTTAAAACCACATTTAAAGATGTTGCTGGATTAGAAGGCGCAAAAGAAGAGGTTCAAGAAATTGTTGAATTCCTTAAAAATCCAGAAAAATATACGGTTTTAGGAGGTAAAATACCTAAAGGAGCTTTGCTAGTTGGTCCTCCAGGAACAGGAAAAACATTATTAGCTAAAGCTGTTGCTGGTGAAGCCAAAGTGCCATTCTTTTCATTGTCGGGTTCTGACTTTGTTGAAATGTTTGTGGGAGTTGGAGCTTCTCGTGTGAGAGATTTATTCAAACAAGCCAAAGAAAAATCGCCTTCTATAATTTTTATAGATGAGATTGATGCTGTTGGTAGAGCCAGAGGAAAGAATAATATGTCGGGGGGAAATGACGAACGTGAAAACACTTTAAACCAATTACTAACAGAAATGGATGGTTTTGGAACTGACACACACGTTATTGTAATAGCAGCAACCAATAGAGCCGATGTATTAGATAAAGCATTGATGCGTGCAGGACGTTTTGACAGACAAATTTATGTGGATTTACCAGACATTCGTGAGCGTAAAGAAATATTTGAGGTTCACCTTGCGCCGCTTAAAAAAGTTGAAGGATTAGACACCGATTTCTTGGCGAAACAAACTCCGGGATTCTCTGGTGCTGATATTGCTAATGTGTGTAATGAAGCGGCTTTAATTGCGGCTCGTAATAATAAAACCGCGGTTGACAAACAAGATTTTCTAGATGCAGTTGACCGAATTGTAGGTGGTTTAGAAAAGAAAAATAAAATTGTAACCCCAGCAGAAAAAAGAGCAATTGCTGTGCACGAAGCGGGTCACGCAACAGTAAGTTGGATGCTTGAACATGCAGCACCTTTAATTAAAGTAACTATTGTTCCTAGAGGACAAAGTTTAGGTGCAGCTTGGTATTTGCCCGAAGAACGATTAATCGTTCGTCCTGATCAAATGCTGGATGAAATGTGCGCCACAATGGGTGGTCGTGCTGCTGAAAAAGTAGTTTTTGATACCATTTCAACTGGTGCACTATCTGATTTAGAAAAAGTTACTAAACAAGCTCGTGCCATGGTTACTATTTATGGTTTGAATGAAAAACTTGGTAACATCACTTATTATGATTCTTCGGGACAAAGTGAGTATAGTTTTAGCAAACCTTATTCAGAAGATACAGCGATTACTATCGATAAAGAAATTTCATTGTTAATTGAAGGACAATATGAAAGAGCCATTCAAATTCTTCAAGAAAACAAAGACAAATTATTGGAATTAGCCGATATATTAATCGATAAAGAAGTTATTTTCAAAGATGATTTAGAGACTATTTTCGGTAAACGTCCTTATCATAAAGATTCAGAAGACTTGGCTGATTTATCAGTTTAAATAAGATTTCATTAAAAAAATTAAAAATCTTAATTCAAAAAATGCTTTTGAATTAAGATTTTTTTATCTTTGAAAGTTTTCAAATGATAAATAAAGAATTTTATACAACGATATGAGTCTTTTTAGAAAAATATTTGGTTCTGGTAATGATGCTTCCGATGAGGATAACCAAAGTGAATATAACACTCCAAAACCTTCTAACCTTCCTGTTGATGATCTGTTTACCTTCAATTTTAAGAAATATGGTGGTAAATTTATTTATTGTGAAAACTTAAATGAAGTTAAAGAACAATTCGAAAATATATTAGAAGAAAACGATTGGTTTGAAAGTGAAGTTTTATGTTATGAACCAAAATTGTTTAATCTGCTTGACGAAAATAAACTCATCTATAACCATCCATCCACTCCC
>CAISUR010000364.1 GCA_903888655.1 uncultured Bacteroidota bacterium
CGGAAACAGGCAAAAAGTTTTTTTTCGAAATCAAATACACCGAGAATGAATTTGGAAAAGCAAGTGGTAATCCTGACCACGTTAAAAAATTTAAAGAAGTATATAACAGAGGTACTGTTTTTAACCCAATTCAGCATGAGTATAGAGAAAAACTTGTGTTTTTCAAGAATTATCAAATCATCCGAAATTTGATTCATGTAGCAGCAGATTCGTATGTGGTTTTTATATATCCAAAAGATAATAATAAAATCAAACAACAGGCATTTAACGCTAAAACCAAAATACTTAAACAACCATTTGACAAGCATTTATTTACCATCGAATGGGAAGATATATTTAAGGTCGTAAATGATAAAGTGGAGTCGACAGGATTAAAAAATCAAATGGAAGAGTTTGGGAAGAAGTACTTTATCAATTAAAAATAAATAAATGAACTTTAAGCAAGAAATAGACAAGCTGATTGAAAGCAACCTTAAAAATTATCAAGATGATTCGGATAATTTTTTGAGAGAGTATAATCTTGAAAAAGAGTTTACGAAGGAATATGAAGGTAGGCAGATATTGGAGTTATTACAAAATGCTGACGATGAGGGTTCAAAAGAAGTTTTGATAGAATGGGAAAAAAAATCAGCTACTTTAAGAATCTCCAATAAAGGAAAAGCATTCAAGGTGAGTGGTGTTAAATCATTGATGAGAGCAGGATTAAGTAGCAAAACTAAAGCAATATATATTGGAAATAAAGGGTTAGGTTTTCGTTCAATTCTTAACTGGGGCGAGCAAATTAACGTTTATACAAATGACTGCAAAATATCATTTTCGGAATCTTTTGCTAAAGATGTTTTTGAAAATCAGTTAAACTTGTCAGAAAGTGATAAAGAAAAACTAAGAACTGAAAGAAATCTTTCTATTTCAGCTGTTCCTTTTCCTACACTTTCAGTTCCCAAAATAATAAATTTTACAGCAAAGTCCGAATGGACAACTACAATTGAAATATTTTGTATTCCCGAAGTTGAAACTGATATTGAGAATCAATTATCCGAAATAAGAGAAGAAATACTATTGTTTCTTAATAATATCCAAAAAATTTCCATTAGAGTTGATGGCGAGGAAGATATTATACTTGAAAGTAGTAAAACAGAAGAAGAAAACTATGAAGTAATATCCATTAAAGATAAGATTTGGAAAGTATTTACAAAAGAGGAAGTACTTCCAAACGAATTCCAGGATAAAAGTAAAAACGAACAACAATCGTACAATTTAAAAGTTGCCTTTCAAGATGATTTATCAGACAATTATAAAAAGTTGTTCAACTTTTTCCCTACTCAATTATCCATTTCTTTGCCTTGCATAATTCACGGAACTTTTGAACTTAGCAGTTCAAGAAATCATCTTAACCCATCAAATAAAAACAGATTTATTTTAAGAGAATTGGTACAGCTTCTAAAAGAATGCTCGCTATTTCTTACTCAACAAAATATTGATTGGAGACCATATAAAATACTTACCCCAACTTCTAAATCTTCAGATTCAAAGCTGATTGAAGAGTTTTATAATGAATTGGAGGAGATAAAAAAAATAGAAACAATTTATCCTTGTATAAGTAATCAATACCATCCATTGGATGAAGCGGTTTATTACAATGATGAATTTGATGCGTTTTTTATGACCCATTTCCCTGAAACGCTTCCTGGATTACTCATTCCTTTAAACCAAGAAGTGGAAAACAGGTTCCAAAAAGATATTTATAATCACGAATATTTGATTGAAAAAATTGATGAACTTTCATTAACAGAAATTAAACTCCCTATACGAGCTGAGTTAATAACTCACCTTTCTAAAATAATTCCATTCAAAGAAGACCAAGTACGCTTTTCGCTTTTGGTAAACGA
>CAISUR010000365.1 GCA_903888655.1 uncultured Bacteroidota bacterium
AATTATATTAAAATGAAAAAAATTACTATCTTATTTTTGTTAATCTTTGTTGAATTTGTCAATGCCCAAGCTTTTAAGGGTAAGGAAGACGTGAAATTTCAAGTTGGAGCAAACCTTCAAACTGGTGGAACAGGCATTTTTGTTTCTACTGATTTTGGGTTAGGAGAAAATATGTCGTACGGTTTTACATCAAATTATTTACTATCTGCAAATTCAATTTTTGATGAAAATCCAAAATTCACAGATCGTTTTGATTTAAAAGCTCGTTTCAATGCCAATATCGGTAATGTTTTTAAATTAGATAAATCAATGGATATTTACCCTGGATTAGATTTAGGATTAAGAAACTTTGGAGCTCACGTTGGTTTTAGATATTTCTTTACTAATGGCTTTGGTGTATTTGGTGAAGTTGGTGCGCCTATAGCCCGATACAATAGTAACATCGATGGATTTAAGTATTTAAACAATCAATTTACATTTAATATTGGCGCTTCTTTCAATTTATAAAACAAAAAAATAATGAGTATTGTTACCGAAAAACGATTGAAAGACAGAAGTGGTTCTGTGTGTGAGATCAGTGGAAGTGATGAAAATTTAGTAGTCTATTTGGTTGAACCAAAAACAGAAGACATTCCTGAAAATTGCATTTTAATTGCCAAAGCATTAAAAAATCAAATTGAAAAACCAGAAACAACCAATCCTAATGATTGGCGTGGTTTAAGTGATAGTATGTGGAATGAAAATCTTCCCGTTCAAATTGTTTCCTGGAGAATGCACGCCCGATTGAAAAATATGGATATGTTAGAAATGATGTACTTTGACGAAGATGCTTTAGAATGGGCAAAAGCCACAGGTGAAGCAGATGACGACGAAGGAAAAATTATCCATAAAGATTCGAACAGCAACATACTTTTAGATGGCGATTCGGTCGTTTTAATTAAAGACTTGGATGTAAAAGGAGCGACGTTCACGGCAAAACGTGGTGCAGCCGTTCATAATATTAAATTGGTTTGGGATGATCCTAATTTGATTGAAGGAAGAGTGGAAAATCAAAACATTTATATCTTGACACAATACGTAAAGAAAACTAAATAAAATTTTCAACTTTGGATTGCTTTCAAATAATTTTAATAAAGACTTCAACATGAAAAACATACAATTACTTATATTATTTCTGCCTTTAATTTTGTTGGGTCAAAAAAAGGAAGCGGTTTATAAAAAATTAGCAAATCTCACCTGTGATTGTGCTGAAAAAAAAGCAAAAGAAAAGAATTTAACAAGTTATGATTTAGGGATCTGTATTTTTGACGCATTGGATCAATTGGATGTAAAAGATCGAAAAACAATTAGTTACAATCCAGACAAAAAGATTGAAACGGGTATCGATATAGCCAAAAGCGTTGGTGTTGAAATGGCTATTATTTGTCCTAAATATATCAAAATAACAAAAGAGGAAGAACCTCCGGTAATGATTGATTCTACTCAAGCAGTACCCATCAACACCATCAAAGGAAGTATTGATTCTATGGTTTCCAATGGATTAAAGTTTATTTATATCATTGATGACAACCATCTTAAAAAAGAATTCCTTTGGCTAGAAGCTTTTGAAGGGGATTCCTTATTTATTAAAGGAAAAGCAGCTATAGGTGATACAATAGAAATTAGTTATATTGAAACCAATTATTTTGACCCTAAAGAAAACGCGTATAGAATATATAATGTAATTACCAGCATTAAATTGTTATAAAAGAAATATAAATAAATTAAAAGAGTCCCGATTATTCGGGACTCTTTTGTCTTTATTCTATTCTACTATGAAATTACAAATCAAACTTAATTCCTTGTGCTAAAGGCAATTGATCCGAATAATTAATCGTATTGGTTTGTCTTCTCATGTATACTTTCCAAGAATCTGATCCTGATTCTCTTCCGCCTCCTGTTTCTTTTTCACCGCCAAAAGCACCACCAATTTCAGCACCCGAAGTTCCAATATTTACATTGGCAATTCCACAATCTGACCCTGCAAAAGACAAGAATTTTTCGGCTTCTTTCATTTCGTTTGTCATAATAGCAGACGATAAACCTTGAGCGACACCATTTTGTAATGCAATTGCGTTTTCAACTTCACCACTATATTTCATTAAATATAAAATCGGTGCAAACGTTTCGTGTTGAACAATTTCAAACGAATTTTCAGCTTCAATAATAGCTGGTTTTACATAACAACCTGATTCGTAACCTGAACCTGAAAGTACACCACCTTCAACCAATACTTTTCCACCTTCAGCTTTTGCTTTTTCAATAGCAGCCAAATAGGTGTTTACTGCATCAATATCAATTAAAGGCCCGATATGATTTTTTTGATCTAATGGATTTCCAATTGTCAATTGTCCATAAGCCCCAACGATAGCATCTCTAACTTTATCATAAACCGATTCGTGAATAATCAATCTTCTGGTAGAAGTACAACGTTGTCCTGCTGTTCCAACTGCACCAAAAACAGCGCCTGGAACCACCACTTTTAAATCGGCTGTTGGTGTGATAATAATCGCATTATTTCCTCCCAATTCTAATAATGATTTTCCGAAACGTTGCGCCACAGTAGCGCCCACAATTCTTCCCATTCGAGTAGAACCTGTAGCAGAAATCAACGGAATTCTAGAATCAGTAGTCATCATTTCACCAACTTTATAATCACCGTTGACGATACAAGAAATACCTTCCGGTAAATTATTGGCTTTTAAAACTTCCGCAATAATATTTTGACAAGCAATAGAACATAAAGGCGCTTTTTCAGAAGCTTTCCATACACAAACATCTCCACAAATCCAAGCTAATGCCGTGTTCCAAGACCAAACCGCTACCGGAAAGTTAAACGCAGAGATAATACCAACTACACCAATAGGATGCCACTGTTCTCTCATTACGTGACCTGGACGTTCTGAAGGAATAGTTTGTCCGTTTAATTGACGTGATAAACCTACAGCAAAGTCGCAAATATCAATCATTTCTTGAACCTCTCCGTAACCTTCTTGCAAAGATTTGCCCATTTCATAAGAAACTAATTTCCCTAATGGTTCTTTAAGTTCTCTTAATTTATTTCCAAATTGACGAACGATTTCGCCGCGCTGTGGTGCTGGCATTGCTCTAAAAGTAAGAAAGGCAGCCGTTGCGGTTTGCATTACTTTTTCATAATCAGTAGCAGTGGTAGTTCTTACTTTTCCGATTAGTTGACCATCAACTGGTGAATAACTTTCTATGAGTTCTCCGTTTGAAAAATGATTATTTCCTGTTGAAGTTCCTTCATTAATGGCTTTTACACCAAGGATTTCAAGTGCTTCGGTCATGCCGAATTGTTGAGCTATTGTTGACATTATATTATAAGTTTGTTTGTTTAAAATTTTAGCAAAAGTAATGGAATATTTTGAATATTTATCTGGTAACAATTTTGTAATTAGTAATCTTTTAAAGTAATAAAAAGCATCCCGACTGCGCCCGATGTAACAAAGAAGAAACACTAAAAACTTTATTTTTTATCCACAAATTTTTCGTTCGTTTCCATTAAAGTACCACAATTGTTACAAGTTCTTTTTTCTTCAGAATTATAAAATTCTTTAAAATGCGGTAAGAAATCTTTTTCAATATTGTGCAACTCAAAATAAGCCTCATATAATTTATGATTGCAATGGTCACAAAACCAAAGTAAGCCATCTGTAAATCCCTTACCAGCGCGTTTACGTTCAATTACCAATCCAATAGAGTTTGCAGATCTGCTGGGCGAATGTGGAATTTTAGCAGGTAGCAGAAACATGTCTCCTGCCGAGAGTTTCATAGCTTTTTTCTGTCCATCTTCTTGAATATAGACCGTGATAGTGCCTTCAAGCTGATAGAATAACTCTTCAGTTTCATTGTAATGGTAATCTTTTCGGGCATTCGGCCCAGCAACAATCATCACGATATAATCACCAGAATCTACATAAATATTTTTATTACCAACTGGAGGAACCAGCAAGTGGCGGTTCTCTTCTATCCACTGGTTGAGATTGAATGGTTTTTGAACAGTCATAATAAATTTATTTTTTACGAAATTACACAAAAAAAAGAAAACGATATTGGTTTAAATTAGTGGGCTCTCTCAAAGATTCAAGCTTATAAAAGGAATATCAGATTAGTATACTTAATGAAACTATTTTTTGTAAAAATTATTATGGTCAACATATTCCCATACTTTTTCAGGTAATAGTGGACGGATATTTTTTTTATTCTTGATACATTCTCGAATAAAAGTGGATGAAAGTTCAATCACAGGAGCACCAATGCGGTGAATCTTAGAATGATTCACAAATTGCTCATCAATCTCACCTGAATTCAATCTTGGATAAACGTAAATCTCGTGATTTTCTATAATGAATTCATAGTTTTTCCATTTGTGAAGCGAATTCAAATTGTCTTCGCCCATGATTAATGAAAATTCATGTTGTGGATATTTGTCTTTTAAATGCGCTAACGTATTTACGGTGTAATTCGGTTGTGATAATTTAAATTCTATATCAGAAGATTTGATTTTAGGATACTCTTCAGTAGCTAAATTCACTAAATGTAAACGATGGTAGTCATCGAGTAATGAGCTTTTTTGTTTCAATGGATTGTGGGGTGTGACTACCATCCAAATTTGCCCTAAATCGGAATGTTCTGCCATATGATTGGCAATAATCATGTGCCCTACGTGAATGGGGTTAAAGGTTCCGAAATATAAGCCTATTTTCATCAGTTGAAGTGAATAGTAAAAAGTGATTAGTAATTAGCTTTTGAGTGTCTTTGAAAAAGCATTTATCATTTTTGATAGTTCTTCAATTTGATTTAAAATTTCAGAATACAAAGATTCAACACCAAAGAAACCTAGCTCTTTTGCTATTATTAATTGTGTTTCTAATTCATATAATGAACCTCTTGAAATGGCTAAAAAATGGCTAAATGTTTTGTTGGTATTTCTTCCATAACCTTCTGCGATATTAGATGGAATTGAAACAGAAGCTCTTTTTAATTGATTAGTAAGCGAATATAATTCTTCTTGAGGAAAAGATTTTACCAATTGATAAATTAAACGGACAATGGTAATTCCTTTTTGCCAAATTAATAAATCTTTATATGATTTTATTTCACCCATTTTTAAGCTAGTTACTAATTACTCTTGTATAAAATTTTTCACCAACTCATACGCTTCTAACTTCGCTACATCCAAATCATAATTTTTAATAATCTTATCGAATTGCGGAGCTGTTGCTAATTCAACATGGGCTTTTGCAATTCGCATATTGATTTTATCATCTGTTTCGGTGGAACGTTCTTTTAATCGTCGCTTTAATTCGTCAACGCTTGGTGGTTTTACGAAAACAGCTAAAGTTTCTTGTGGAAATTTTGATTTAATTCTTAATCCTCCAGCAACATCAATATCGAAAATTACATTTTTGCCTTTTGCCCAAATGCGTTCGACTTCACTTTTTAACGTTCCGTAGAAATTATCGCGATACACTTCTTCCCATTCTACAAAATCTTCGGCTTTAATGTGTTTTTTAAAATCGGCAATCGACATAAAATAGTAGTCTTTACCATCAATTTCTTCACCTCGTGGTTCGCGAGTAGCGGCCGAAATAGAAAATTCCAGATTCAAATCGTCTTGTTGCAATAAATGTCTTACGATAGTGGTTTTGCCCGAACCCGAAGGAGCTGAGAATACTAATAATTTTCCTTTGTTCATTGTTATAGTGGTTAGTGAATAGTGATTAGTAACTAGTGCTATTCACTAATTACTAATAACTAATTACTTATAAAACATTAAGCACTTGCTCTTTAATCTTCTCCAACTCATCTTTCATCATCACCACCAATTTTTGC
>CAISUR010000366.1 GCA_903888655.1 uncultured Bacteroidota bacterium
CAACTCCAGATTCTAGAATATCTTTAGCTTTTTTATAATTTTTAAGCTGATTGTTTGCCAATCCATTGTAGTAATACAATTCTGGTTGCGAAGGAAACAATTGCATTTGTTCGTCGGATACTTTGGCTAATTTATCAAATTGCAGGTTCTCGGTGTAGGCTTGCATCAATAACAAAATGGTTTCCATATCGTCATTGGTGCTTTTTAAATGCATTTCAAAATACTTGATTGCTTTGGGCCAATCTTTTTTGCCTTGATAAAACTTTCCAATTTCTTTGGCAACTTTTACTTCTTTATCATCACTAAAATAACCAATAGCATGATCTAAATCTTTTTCATACTGTGGATTATTTTTAGTAAAAATCAAAAACTCATTCAGTATTCTATGTTTGATTTTTCGGTCGATTTTGTCACTTGCCAAAACAATATTCATAGCTTTTACTGCTTTCTCTCCATCGTTATTATTCAAATGAAACTTAAACAAACTTACTTGAGCCCAATCAGAAGACGGGATTTCTTTTTCTAGTTGTTTGGCAATTTCTAATGCTTTTTCTTCCTGATTACTTTGAGAATACAAATAAATCAAAGCCACATAATTAGATTCCTCTTTCGGGTTTTTCTTGATTTGATCGATTAAATTTGTTTTTTCTGATCCTTGATATTTGGCATCCGAAAGGATTTGCGCTTTATATAATTCTCTTTTATCCGACTTACCAATAGTTTGATTGAGTTCGTTAATCAAATTTAATGCTTTGTCGAATTGTTGTGTATTCATGTATAATGAAACTAAATCTTCTTTGTAATCTACCTTAAATTCGGTTAATTTTTGAACCACAGTAATTGCTTGATTGTAATCATGGGTTTCATAACATACGTCATACATGCCTGCCCAAGCCCAACGATTTTTTGGATCTATTTTGGTTACCTTCTCAAAATTATCGTAAGCTTCTTTATATTTTTTTAATGCCAAATAGTTTTTTCCTAATTCAAAATAAACCACTGCATTATCTGATTGAAGTGCTTCACATTTTTCGAGCGACTCAATAGCTTTATCATAGTTTTCGATTCCTTTTTGTTTTAATGATTCGTAGAAAGAGGTTTCAAATTTATTTTCTGCCACTGCCAACGTGTCCTTCGGTTCGGCTTGAGCCAAAAGAGCCATCGGAACGAAAAACATTCCGAAAAAGAAACTATATAAAACTATTTTTTTCATTTTTAAGCTGAATTAATTTCAGTTTCTTTACTCTAAAACCGAATAATCTCCTATGCTAATACTTGTAAAATTACCATCAAAACTAGCATGATTTCCGATCATCGCATTATCTAAATTCGCATTTTTAATATGCGAATGGGTTTGTATCAAACTATTTTTAATTGTACTATTCTCCACATGACATCCATCTCCAAGAGATACATTAGGCCCTACGGTTGCGTTGATTAACACAACATCCTTACCAATATAACAGGGTGGAATAATATTTGAATTTTCTTGTTTTACATCATAGTCAATCAAATGAATCCCATCGTTGTGCAAGAAGTTCAACATCCTATTATTGGTGTCAACCGTAACATCTTTGTTTCCGCAATCCATCCATTCATCTACTTTTCCAGGAACAAATTTCATGCCTTTAGCCATCATTTGTTTGATGCCATCATTAATTTGATATTCGCCACTATGAATAATATTGTTATCCAAAACCGATTGCAATTCATTCTTTAAAACGGCAACATCTTTAAAATAGTATATACCAATCACGGCAAGGTCTGAAACAAATTCTTTTGGTTTTTCTACCAATTCAATAATTTCATTGTTTTCGTTTAAATTGATTACTCCAAAAGCTTCGGGTTGATCCACTTGCTTTACCCAAATGACGCTATCGGCGGTTTTATCTAAATCAAAATCAGCACGGATTAAGGTATCAGCATAAGCAATAACTGCTGGTCCGCTCAAAGAATCTTTGGCACACATAATCGCATGACCCGTTCCTAAAGCTTCGTTTTGATAATATATAGTTCCTCGAGCACCCAATTTTTGAGCGATGGCAATGAGTTCTTCTTCTACTTTTTTACCAAAACTTTCGTGAATGATAAAAGCAACTTCATCAATACTCTGATTCAGTACTCCTGCAATATCCTCTACTAATCGGTGTACGATTGGTTTTCCGGCAATAGGAATTAATGGTTTTGGGATGGTTAATGTGTGTGGGCGAAGACGTGAACCACGACCAGCCATTGGTACTATTATTTTCATTTTTTTATTTTTTTAACCGTAAAGTTCGCAAAGGTTTACGCAAAGTTCGCTAGGATTTATTATTTCTCGTAAAGACGCTGAGGCGCCAAGCTTTTCTTATTTTATTATTTAACTGAATTCTTAATTTTTATTGAACACTAAATAATGAACGCTGATTACTGCCAACTACTTTACTCCTGTACTACCAAATCCGCCTTCTCCACGAGATGTTTCAGATAATTCTTCTACTTCAATCCATTCAGCTCTTTCGTGTTTGGCGATGATTAATTGGGCGATGCGTTCTCCGTTTTCAATCAAAAAATCTTCATGGGATAAATTTACTAAAATTACTCCAATTTCACCGCGATAATCGGCATCAACTGTTCCAGGCGAATTGAGCACCGTAATTCCTTTTTTAGCAGCCAATCCGCTTCTTGGGCGAACTTGTGCTTCGTAACCTATGGGTAATTCTATAAAAAGTCCCGTTTTTACAATCGTTCGTTCTAACGATTTTAAAGTAATTGGTTCTGAAATATTAGCGCGCAAGTCCATTCCTGCCGAAGCAATGGTTTCGTAATTAGGTAAATCGTGTTGCGATTTATTTATGATTTTAATAGTCATTATTTTGCTTTTCTTTTTATGATTCGTAACAAAGTTTCTTTCTCACTGTAGTAAATGAAATATAAAAACACGATTAATAATAGTGCTTTAACATAATAATTTTCTCTGATGGATGGAATATAAAATGAAATTGTCGAGAACAAAATACTTAATATCAGATAACCAAAAATTCGCTTCATATCATAAGGTATAGGATATTTATTTTTTCCCAAATAATATGATATTAGCATCATACTTCCATAGGCTGCTATCGTTGCTATTGCAGATCCATAATAACTCATAATGGGAATTAGTAAAAAATTAAAAAGCAATGTAACCATAGCTCCAACTATAGAAATATAGGCCCCAATTCTTGTTTTGTCAATCAACTTATACCACACCGACAAGTTGGTGTAAATTCCAAGAAAAAAGTTAGCAAAAACAATTAGTGGAACTACTTTCATTGCCTCCCAATAGGTTGTATTATCTAATAATATTAATTTCAATAAATCTGCAAAAACAATCACTCCCAAAGAAATAAACGAACCAAATATTACAAAGTATTTTGTAATAGTTGCATAGGTTTGGGGTGCATTTTCATTACTTGCGTGACTGAAGAAAAACGGTTCTATGCCTAATGTATAGGCTGTCCTAAATAATACCATAAACAATCCTAACTTATAACATGCAGAGTAAGCTCCTACTTCAGATTTAGCAATATTCGATGGAAGTAATTTTCCTAAAAGAATTTTATCAAAATGCTCGTTAATTGCAAACGCAAGGCCTGCAACTAAAATTGGCCATCCATAACTCATCATTCTAGTCCATAATTCATTGTCTATTTTCCATCCTATTTTGAAATAATCTGGTGACAAAACAATAAAAGTCAATAAACTTGAAATCAGGTTAGCAATAAAAATATAACCTACTCCAAAGTTCTGAATATAAATGGTTGCAAAAAAACCATCTGGATTAGATTCAGCAATATTTGGTAAAAACAACAAGAAAAAGAAATTTAAGCCTAAATTAACAACTACATTTCCGCTTTTAATTGCTGCATAACGTAAAGGCCTTTGATGTGCTCTGAGTTTTGAAAAAGGAATAACTACCAAAGCGTCTAAAACCAAAATCCAAATAGAATAGCTAATATACTGAACATCAACATTAACGTAATCAGCTACTGTTTTTCTGAATAATAATGCGGCTATTAAAAAAATCATGGAACTCCAAAAAATAGAAATAGTAGATGTCGATACAACTTTTTCCTTATCTGTCTCTGAATTATAAAATCTGAAAAATGCAGTTTCAAAACCGTAAGATAGAATTACATTAAAAAAAACCATCCAAGCCAAAACTGTTGTTAAATCAGCATAGTCAGCTCTGTTTGGAAGTACATTCGTATATAACCTTACTAAAAAGAAACTTAACATTCTTGGTAGCACCATTGCTAACCCATAAATAAGTGTTTGTTTGAAAAGGTTTTTATATAAACTCAAGGTGCTTCTTTTTTAAAAAACAAAAATAAGGTTTTCTTTGATTATGAAAATCCATTTTTAACAATAGTTTTTTGAGATTTAGGTTTAGAAGTAAATTATTTTCCTTAATTGATTGAAAAAAACGACTAATTATATAAATTTACCCAAACTTTGTCCTTTTTATGAAAAATAGCTTCGCTTGTATGTTCTTGTTTTTTTCTCAATCACTACTCTTTAGTCAAAATTTTCCTGTAACAAAGTCAATTCCAGTGACTATTACAAAATTAGGAGTTTCTTTTCAAGATGATTATACTTGGCTTGAAAATATGAAATCTTATGAAACTAAAAGTTGGGTCGATGCACAAAATGAATTTGTAAATTTACAATTTGTTGAAATCAAGAAAAAGTATGATGCTTTGAATAAAATAAAAGAATATCACAATTATTCATCTAGTGGACTTCCTACAAAAAAAGAAAATTATTACTACTCTTCATACATAAAAGACAAAGATAAACCAAGCGTTTTATTTTATAGAAAAGACTTGAATTCAGTTTCTATAGAACTCTTCAATCCTTTTAAAATTTATAAAAATACGAATACTGTTTTAATGGATTATAGTCCATCTAAAAATTCTAAATACTTAGCCTGTAAAGTTAGTTTGGATGGAAGTGATAGAAATGAAATCAGATTTGTTGATATTGAAAAGATTAAAAATCTAAATGATTTGATTTCAAATGTAAAGTTTTCTAAAATGGAATGGAATCAAGATTTGGGTGTTTTTTATAAACGAAATACGAATCAGAATACGTTTGCCAAAGATTCAACTTATCAGTTATATTATCACAAATTAGGAACGTCTCAAGAGGCGGACAAATTAGTGTTTGATGCCACTAAAACCAGAAATAGCTTCACCTATTATACCAAAAAAGATCGCCTTTTTATAATTGAACAAGATCGACAAACCGACGTTAAGAATTACTATTACGCCTCATTGAAAGATGAAACCTATTCCCTTCAAAAATTTATTGATTCAGATGATTCGAAATTTACATTGTTAGATTACGGTAATAATAACATTTACTTTTCAAGCAAAAATTATGATTGGGGCGAAATTAGAACCTTTCCTATTTCTAACAGAGTCGATGAGAAAGTTTTAATACCTCAAATTTATAACAACTTATTAGTCGATTCTTTCTTTTCCGACGGTTATATTTTTTGTAAATACAAGACGTTGGGTAAAAATTATGTTATTGCTTACAAAGAAAATGGTGATTTTATAAGAAAAATAGATTCACCTCAAAATACTGATTTTGATTTTAAATTCTTCGATTCAACTACAAAATGTCTTTATATAAGTGTATTTTCCAAAACCATTTCTCCGCAAAATTTTAAATTAAATATTGAAACTGGTGCCATAAACCATTTTTATAATGATTATTTAGTTCCTCAAGTTTCATTGTTTCCATTAGACCATTTTATTACTAAAAATATTTCTTTTAAAAGTCGCGATGGTAAAGATGTTCCCATAACAATTATTTATAAAAAAGGGATTGTTTTAAATGGAAATAATCCTGCATTATTAGAAGCTTATGGTGGATTTGGCGTTGTTTCTGAACAAAATTATGATTCGTCATTACTTTATTTCCTTGAAAAAGGAGGTGTGTATGCATTTGCTGAAATACGCGGAGGTGGTGAAAAAGGACTTAATTGGCACAAAAACGGAAAAGGTTTAAAAAAGATGAATTCCTTCAATGATTTCATTGATGCTGCTGAATATTTAATCAAAGAAAAATATACTTGTTCTAATAAATTGGCTATTACAGGAGCCTCTAATGGTGGTTTAGTTGTTGGTGTTGCCATGACACAAAGACCCGAATTATTTAAAGTGGCAATTCCGAAAGTTGGCGTTTTTGACATGTTAAATTTCGATAAATACACGGTTGGCAAATTTCATTTTGACGAATATGGAAATCCTTCAGATAAAATAGATTTTGAAAACATTTTAACCTATTCACCTTATTATAATATTAAAGAAAACATAAACTATCCTACCACATTAATTATTACCTCTGAAAATGATGATCGAGCGGTACCAATGCACTCCTATAAATTTGCAGCAAGGTTACAGAATAGAGTGGCTCAAAAAAATCCGATTTATCTTGAAACATTAGATAATTCTGGGCATAATGGAAAAATATCAAACTATAATAATTACTTCGAAGAAAAAGCCAATTTTTACGATTTTATACTTTACTATTTAAACAAATAAAAAAGAGCCAACAAATGTTGACTCTTTCTTATTTAATTTTGAATTAAATTATCCTTTTAACGCCTCCGCACCACCAACAATCTCTAAGATTTCATTAGTAATAGCAGCTTGACGTGCTTTGTTGTAGGTTAATTTCAATTGATCTCTCAATTCGGTTGCATTGTCAGTAGCTTTGTGCATTGCTGTCATACGAGCGCCATGTTCTGATGCAAATGAATCTCTGATAGCTTTATACAACTGTGTTTTCAATGACTTTGGAATTAATGTCAATACAATTTCTTCTTTTGATGGTTCAAAAATATAATCTCCTGAAGACACTGGTGTATCAGATTTTACGGGAGCTAATGGCAAAAATTGTTCCGATTGAACGATTTGTGTTGCTGCATTTTTAAATTGATTGTAAACCAATTCAATTTTATCATAATCGCCAGAAGTAAATTTGTCTGTTAATATTTGAGCAATTTCTGCAACATTATCAAATGTTAAATCATCAAAAACTTCACTTTTATTTCCAATAACCTTATTGGTTTTTCCTAGTGCGTCATTCCCTTTTTTACCAATAGCAAATATATCTACTTGTTTACCTGAGTAAGAATCGGCAATAGTTTTAGCTTGTTTGATTACATTAGTATTAAAAGCACCACACAGACCTCTATTTGAGGTTATGGCAACAATTAAAACTTTGTTTACTTCACGTTGAACGGTAAAACTTCCACCTACTTCACCATCAAGTGTTGCGCTTAAACTTTGTAATAATTCCGTTAGTTTTTCGGCATATGGACGCATAGCTGTAATTGCATCTTGTGCTTTCTTCAACTTTGCTGCAGAAACCATCTTCATCGCAGAAGTAATCTGCATCGTCGACGAAACGGAAGTAATTCTATTACGGATTTCCTTTAAGTTTGCCATTTTTTTCTAGTAATTAGTGATTAGTAAATAGTCATTAGCTTGTCAC
>CAISUR010000367.1 GCA_903888655.1 uncultured Bacteroidota bacterium
GCAAAAATTGAAGGACCGGCACCAGAAATACCTGCGCCTAAAGCGCCATAATGTATAGCGGTATTTTTGACATCATCAAAGTTGGGAATTAAATGTTTTCGTAAAGGTTCTATGATTACATCTTTTAAAGATCTACCAATTAACTCATAATCATTTAAATACAAACCTGAAATTAAACCGCCAAGATTGCCAGTTTGGATGATCGCATCTTTTAAAGGAATCATTGGATGTAAAACGGCACGAGCATCGGAAGTTTTAACTTCAATATGCGGATGTAAAATAACGGCATATAATTCATTTGGACTATCAATTCGAATGACATCCAACGGACTGTAACCTCGAACCAAAGTAAAGCCACCGAGTAGGCAAGGAGCCACATTGTCTGCATGCTCGCTACCACTGGCTACCACTTCGCCTTTCATGGCAAAATCAACTAATTGTTTTTTTGTAAATGGTTTTCCTAAAAGTTCATTAATACCATAAACAGCTCCAGCGGCACTTGCAGAAGAACTTCCAATACCACTTCCAAGTTTTAGTTTTTTATGGATTTCTATTTCAAATCCGCAATCTGGATTTATTGCATTATATAGTGCTAAACCTGCAACACCAGCAACATTTTTTTCGGTTTCTAAAGGTAAATTTGCACCTGTTATTTTGGTGATTTTAATGCCTTTTTTAGCTACTTTTCTGATAATCATTTCGTCTCCAATTCCCTCAAGGCACAAGCCCATTATGTCAAATCCGCAATTGAGATTGGCGACAGTGGCAGGACAGAATATTTTTATTTCGTTCATTAATTTTTGTTTCAGGTTTCAGGTTTTATGTTTCAGGATGTAACTTGAAATGTTAAACTTGGAACAAATTTATACGTTTCCAATTCTAATTACATCTGCAAAAATACCAGAAGCTGTAACTGCTGCACCAGCACCTGCCCCCTTGATGATTAATGGCTGATCAATGTATCTATCCGTATAAAATTCTACAATATTGTCTTTTCCTTCTAAGTTGTAAAACGGACTCTCTTTTGGAATGAATTGCAGTCCAACGCTTGCTTTTCCATTATCAAACGATGCAACAAATTTCAACCTACACTCTTTAGATTTAGCTTCTGCAAGAAGATTTTCAAAATGGCTCGAATGTTTGGTCAATGATTTGAAGAAATCGTCATTAGAAGTCGTTTCCATACATTCGTTTGGAAGGAAGGAATTGTTTTTGATGTGCTCCATTTCCATTTCGTAACCACTTTCTCTTATCAGAATTAAAATTTTTCTAGCTACATCAACGCCACTTAAATCTATTTTTGGATCAGGTTCTGTAAATCCTTGAACGCCTGCTTCTTTCACAACATTATGAAAATTGTAAGAATCACTAAAATTGTTGAAAATAAAATTCAAACTTCCGGATAAAACAGCATTAATTCTATTTACTTTATCCCCCGAGGCAATTAAGTGTTTTAAGGTATCTATAATAGGTAATCCAGCGCCAACATTAGTTTCAAACAAGAAAGGAGCATTATATTTTCTGGATAATGATTTAAGATATTTATAGTTGTCATATTGCGAAGAACAAGCAATTTTATTACAAGTTACTACCGCAATATTCTGTTTCAAAAACTGATCATAAATAGAGGCAATGTCACTATTTGCAGTGATATCAACGAAAATACTGTTACGTAAATTAAGTTCTTTAGCTTTTGAAATAAATTCATTTACATTGGCAGTTTCACCATTTTCTAATAGCGATTTCCAATCTTTTAAGTTCATTCCTTCTTCATCAAAAATCATTTTTCTTGAGTTTGACATGGCAATGACTCTTATATTTATTTTTAGATTTTCTTTTAGGAATTTCTTTTGTTGATTGATTTGGTCAATGAATTTTTCTCCCACATTTCCAACCCCCATCACGAAAAGATTCAGCTGTTTGGTGTTGTCTTCAAAAAATCGTTCGTGTAAAGTATTCAAGGCTTTTTTGACATCTTTTTCGTTGATAACTACTGAAATGTTTCTTTCGGAAGCACCTTGTGCAATGGCACGAATATTAACATTGTTTTTTCCTAAAGTACTAAACATTTTACCACTCAACCCTTGATGATTTTTCATGTTTTCTCCGACTAAAGCAACTATACACAAGTCTTTTTCAACTATTGTTGGATCAATTTTATTTTGAGCAATTTCTAATTCAAAGGTTTTGTCAATGGCTACTTTAGCACTTTCAGCATCTTGATTTTGAATACCAATACAGATTGAATGCTCCGAAGAAGCTTGTGTGATAAATACGACGTTGATACTGTTTTGCGAAAGCACTTCAAATAATCGTTTAGAAGAACCAGCCACACCAATCATTCCGGAACCTTCCAATGTCAATAATGCAATTTTATCAATATGTGAAATTCCTTTTATTGGATTTGCATTTGCATCTGGATTATTGGAAATCAGTGTTCCATAGGCTTCTGGTTCGAAAGTGTTTTTAATCCAAATTGGTATATTGGCTTTTAAAACGGGTTGAATTGTTGGCGGATATAAAACTTTGGCACCAAAATGTGACAATTCCATAGCTTCTTGATAGGAAATTGATTCTATGGGTTGTGCTTGCTTTACTATTTTTGGATTTGCAGTAAACATTCCGTTCACATCGGTCCAAATTTCTAACGATTCAGATTTTACTCCATTTGCAATAATGGCTGCAGTATAATCGGAACCACCTCGACCCAAAGTAGTGGTGTTGCCATCTTCAGAAGAAGCAATAAATCCAGGCAATAAAACTACTTGTGATTTATTAGAAGCAAAATAATCAGCAATTAATTGATTCGTCACCTCAAAATCAACAGAAGCTTTACCAAAATTAGAATTGGTTTTAATCAATTCGCGGCTGTCTTTAAAATTGCTATTTGGAATCGTTTGTTGCAAAGCTGTTGCAATAATTTGAGAAGACAATAATTCGCCAAAACCTGCTATAGCATCTGCTGTTCTGGGTGATAATTCTCCTAAAAGAAAACAACCATCCAACAAGGTTTGAAGTTGGTTAATCTGACTATTAATTTTAATCAACAATTGATTCTGATTGGCAGTTTCAACTAAATCTGAAATGGCATCAAAGTGTTTTTGTTTGATTTCGTCTATGTTGGTTTTGTAGATTTCGTCTTTGGTCGCTGCTTTTTTTGAGGCATTAATAAGCATATCGGTTACACCGCTCAAGGCAGAAACCACAACGGCAAGTTTATTTTCTTTTGCTTTTTGGTTAACTATTGTGATAACCTTTTGAATGTTTTGTGCATTGGCCACAGAGGTTCCGCCAAATTTTAATACTATCATAAATTTATTTTTTTTTGACTTGTGTCATTGACATATAAAATGTTTACTTTCATTTGAAAGTCCATAAAGTTGGATTATATGTGAAAATTATACCCCGAATGGGGTTGTAGTTGTTGTAGTGGTAGTGCCAACAAAAGTCTCAACCATTTTAGTGGTTGTGAATAAAGAAGAATATAGTTTTTTGTCTTTTAGCATACTTTTCAAAAATACTATTTTTTATTAATTAAAAAAGTTCCATTTGAATTTTTATGAATTACATAATTTTAGGGGTATGTATTTTTATTTTATTATATTTTGATTATTCATTAACTACTATTTTTATTTAATTCACAATAAAATAGAAGTGAAAATAGTTGCATTTTAATAAATGTTTGCGGAATTTTGACATCAAATTTAACAGAAAATGGAGAATATACATTACATAAGTTCAGAAGTATTAAGTTTAGATATGTTGCAAGAAATCATTGCGCATCATAAAACATTAGAACTATCTGAAGAGGCAAAAGTTAATATTCAAAAATGTCGAGAGTATTTAGATAAAAAAATGGCTTCTCATGATGATCCTATCTACGGCATCAATACAGGCTTCGGTTCCCTTTGTAACGTAAA
>CAISUR010000368.1 GCA_903888655.1 uncultured Bacteroidota bacterium
CTATTGCAGAAGGTTTAGCTTTGCGTATTATCCAAAAGAAAGTTTCTAGAATTTTATTCAACAAACGAGTTGTTACCTTAGATTTAGCAAGTTTAGTTGCTGGAACTAAATATCGTGGACAATTTGAAGAGCGAATGAAAGCCGTAATGAACGAACTTGAAAAGAACGAAGACATTATTCTATTTATTGATGAAATTCACACTATTGTTGGTGCTGGTGGCGCTACTGGTTCGTTAGATGCTTCTAACATGTTTAAACCAGCATTGGCAAGAGGCGAAATACAATGTATTGGTGCGACAACACTTGACGAATACAGACAATATATTGAAAAAGATGGCGCTTTAGAAAGACGTTTTCAAAAAGTGATTGTAGAACCTACTTCGGTAGCCGAAACGATTACCATTTTGAATAACATCAAAAATAAGTACGAAGACCATCACAATGTAACCTATTCACAAGAAGCTATTGAAGCATGTGTAAAATTAACCGATCGATATATGTCGGAACGATTTTTACCAGACAAAGCTATTGATGCGTTAGACGAAGCCGGTTCGAGAGTTCACATTACCAACATTGATGTTCCTAAACAAATTTTAGATTTAGAACGTCAATTAGAAGAAGTTCGAGAGCTTAAAAATTCGGTCGTAAAAAGACAGAAATATGAAGAAGCCGCCAAACTTCGTGATGACGAAAAGAAATTGGAAAAAGACCTTGCTATTGCGCAAGAGCAATGGGAAGAAGATTCTAAAAACAATCGCATTCAAGTTACCGAAGATAATGTTGCCGATGTTGTTTCAATGATGACTGGTATTCCAGTGAATAGAATTGCGCAAACCGAAAGCAATAAATTAGCCAACTTACCTGAACTTCTTGAAGGGAAAGTGATTGGACAGAAAGAAGCGGTTTTGAAAATTGCTAGATCGATTCAAAGAAATCGAGCTGGTTTAAAAGATCCTAATCGCCCGATTGGTTCCTTTATTTTTCTTGGTCAAACTGGAGTTGGAAAAACCCAATTGGCTAAAGTTTTGGCTAAAGAATTATTCGATTCAGAGGATGCTTTGATTCGCATCGACATGAGCGAATACATGGAGAAATTTGCTGTTTCGCGTTTAATTGGTGCGCCTCCTGGATACGTTGGATATGAAGAAGGTGGACAATTGACTGAAAAAGTTAGAAGAAAACCCTATTGTGTAGTTCTGTTAGACGAAATAGAAAAAGCACATCCAGACGTATTCAATATGATGCTACAAGTTTTGGATGATGGTTATTTGACTGACAGTTTGGGACGTAAAATAGATTTTAAAAACACAATTATTATTATGACGTCGAACGTTGGAGCGCGTCAACTAAAAGATTTCGGACAAGGCGTTGGATTTGGTACTGCTGCCAAAGTTGCTCAAGCCGATGACAATTCGAAAAGTATTATCGAAAATGCTTTGAAAAAAACGTTTGCACCTGAATTCTTAAACCGAATTGATGATGTAATTGTATTCAATGCCTTAGAAAAACACGATATTGATAAAATCATCGAAATCGAACTTAAAAAATTATACGCTCGTGTAGCTGATTTAGGATATACATTATCGCTTTCTGAGAGAGCAAAAGCGTACATAGCAGAAAAAGGCTTCGACAAACAATTTGGAGCTAGACCTTTAAAAAGAGCTATCCAAAAATATGTTGAAGATACACTTGCAGAAGAAATTATCACTTCAAAAATCGGAGCCGGAGATGAAATTTTCATGGATATTGAAGAAGGTGCTGACGAATTGAATGTTAAAATTCAAAAAGCAGGTGAACCTACGAATTAATATGATTATAAATTGTAAACCATTAAGAGATTAAGAAAAATTAAGTTTTATTACTTAATTAAACTTAATATCTTGATGGTTTAGTTTTTTAAATTAAACCACAAAAATGCCACAAAATAAAATCATATTAGGTTCAGAGGAATGGTGTTCATTTCCAGAACTAGGAATTCCAGCTATTAAAGCTCGTGTAGACTCGGGAGCTAAAACTTCTGCTTTACATGCAATCAACATAGCTCCTTTTACAAAAGAGGGCATCAATTGGGTAAAATTTGATATCAATCCCATTCAAAACAATCTTAAAACAGTTATTCATTGTGAAGCAATTTTAATTGACAAACGAATAGTAAAAAGTTCCAGTGGTTTTCGAGAACAACGTTATGTCATCCAAACCGAAATCAAAATCGGCGATGATATTTGGAAAATAGAAATGACACTAACCAATCGAGATTCTATGGGTTTCCGCATGTTATTGGGTCGTGAAGCTATGAGCGGAAGAATTTTGGTTGACCCTGAGCAAAAATATTTATTGGGTCAAACAACAACTGAAAGCCTGAAAGATTTGTACATCAATGCAATTCCCAATAAGTCAGGGCTTCGAATTGGTTTATTAGCCAGTAATCCCGAATTATACAGCAACAGACGCATTATGGAAGCTGGTGAGATGCGCGGTCATGAAATGCATTTTCTAAACATCAAAGAATGTTATATGAAATTGGATGCTGATAAACCTGAAATTCATTATCGTGGCGGAAAAGTATTGGATAATTTTGATGCTGTGATACCGAGAATTCGACCGAGCATTACCTTTTATGGTTGTGCCTTGACCAGACAATTTGAAGCAATGAAAGTATATTGCTTAAATTCGGCTGCAGCCATTACGCAATCAAGGGATAAATTATTTTCACTTCAATTGTTATTACGAAATGGAGTGGATATTCCCACGACAGGATTTGCTAATTCTCCTTTAGACACAGATGATTTGATTAAAATGGTAGGCGGCTCTCCTTTAATCGTAAAATTATTAGAAGGAACTCAAGGAAAAGGCGTTGTTTTAGCAGAAACTAAAAAAGCTGCCGAGTCAGTAATTAATGCATTCAAAAGTCTTAATGCTAACATATTAGTTCAAGAATTCATCAAAGAAGCTAATGGAAAAGATTTGCGTCTTTTTGTTGTTGACGGAAAAGTAGTAGCTTCTATTCAACGTGAAGCTGCGCCAGGCGAATTTCGAGCCAATATTCACATGGGCGGAACGGCTTCAATAGTAAAACCAACAGCTGATGAAAAACGAATTGCTATTAAAGCTGCAAAAGCGATGGATTTAAGAGTAGCGGGTGTAGATATTATTCGTTCATCAAAAGGACCACTACTACTAGAAGTAAATTCCTCTCCAGGATTAGAAGGAATTGAAGGTGCTACCAATAAAGACATTGCTGGAGAAATGATAAAAGCAATTGAAAGTAATATCAAACGAAAATAAAAAATAAGCCAAATCAAAAAAAAGATTTGGCTTATTATAATAAAAGTTAGTAGACAATTTATACTTTGTAACGTTTTCTATCGTTTTCAGTTAAATAGATTTTACGCAAACGAATAGTTTTTGGAGTAACCTCTACATATTCATCCTTTTGAATATATTCTAAAGCCTCTTCTAATGAAAAAATAATTGGAGGAATAATTCTAGCTTTTTCGTCATTTCCAGATGAACGAACGTTTGATTGTTTTTTCTCTTTAGTTACGTTTACACACATATCATCACCACGAGAATTTTCACCAATTACTTGACCTTCATAAATTTCGGCATTTGGCTCAACAAAAAACTTACCACGATCTTGCAGTTTATCAATAGAATAAGGAATAGCTTTTCCTTTTTCCATAGAAATTAAAGATCCTTTGTTACGACCTGAAATTTCTCCTTTATAAGGCTCATATCCTATAAAACGGTGTGCCATAATTGCTTCTCCAGCAGTAGCAGTAAGCAATTGGTTACGCAATCCAATAATTCCACGAGATGGAATATTAAATTTTATAATCATACGTTCCCCTTTAGTTTCCATACTCAACATTTCTCCTTTACGTAAAGTTACAAACTCTACCGCTCTTCCTGAAAGTGGTTCTGGTAAATCGATTGTTAATTCTTCAATTGGCTCACATTTTATGCCATCAATTTCTTTAATAATAACTTGTGGCTGTCCAATCTGCAATTCATATCCTTCTCTTCTCATTGTTTCAATAAGAACTGACAAATGAAGTACACCACGACCAAAAACCATAAATTTATCAGCAGAATCTGTTTCACCTAACTTCATTGCAAGGTTTTTTTCAAGTTCTTTTGTCAATCTATCTCTAATATGTCTTGATGTTACAAATTTACCTTCTTTACCAAAGAAAGGAGAATCATTAATAGTAAACAACATGCTCATTGTTGGTTCATCAATTGCAATTGTTTGTAACGCTTCTGGATTTTCAAAATCAGCAATTGTATCACCTATTTCAAATCCTTCAACACCAATTATAGCACAAATATCTCCCGCAATTACCTCTTGTACTTTTTTACGACCTAATCCTTCAAAAGTATGTAATTCTTTAATTCTAGATTTCATTATAGTACCATCTCTCTTTACTAAAGAAATTGGCATACTTTCTTTCAAAACTCCTCTTTCTAGACGACCTATAGCAATACGACCCGTAAATGAAGAAAAATCTAGAGAGGTAATTAACATTTGTGGCGTTCCTTCAGAGACTTTCGGAGCTGGAACGTGTTGAACAACCATATCTAAAAGTGGCTCAATATTATCTGTAAGATTTTCCCAATGATCAGACATCCAATTATTTTTAGCAGAACCATAAACTGTTGGAAAATCCAATTGCCATTCTTCTGCCCCTAATTCAAACATTAAATCGAAAACTTTCTCATGAACTTCTTCTGGAGTACAATTTTCTTTATCCACTTTATTGATTACCACACAAGGTTTTAATCCTAAATCGATCGCTTTTTGTAAAACAAAACGAGTTTGAGGCATTGGTCCTTCAAACGCATCAACTAGAAGACATACACCGTCTGCCATATTTAATACACGCTCTACTTCTCCACCAAAATCGGCGTGACCTGGAGTATCAATAATGTTTATTTTTGTTCCTTTGTAAACAACCGATACGTTTTTAGAGGTTATAGTGATACCTCTTTCTCGCTCTAAATCGTTGTTGTCAAGAATTAAGTCACCAGTGTTCTCGTTTTCACGAAAAAGCTGACAGTGATACATAATTTTGTCAACCAAAGTTGTTTTACCATGGTCAACGTGGGCAATAATTGCAATGTTTCTGATAGATTCCATCTTATTTTTTTAGGAGGTGCAAAGGTACACTTTATTTTTGAAAAAAAAACCATACCGCTAATAGTTTACATTTTAATAACTTATATTGCTATTTAAGTTTAAAAAAAAGATTATTTTTATTTAAAAAATCAATACTATTATCTTTTTTTTTTTATTTTTGAGTAATGAAAAAGAACTACAACAAAACGTTTTTTATATATTTTCTCGTCATTTTAATTTTGGTATTTTCAAGCCAAATTTTCTTTATTAAATTCCATATAGTTGATAATATAATAGTTTTAACTTTAATAAGTAGTTTACTTATTGCTTTGATAGCATTTTTATTTTTTAAAATAGCAATTAATAAAAACAACGAGTATATTAATAACTTAGAAATTGAATTTGAAGAATTAACAAAATCTAATGAGCGATATGACATAGTTGCAAAAGCTACAAGTGACACTATTTGGGACTGGGATTTAAAAACGGGAAGTTTTATTTGGAATAAAGGAATAGAAAATATTTTTGGTTATAAAAAAGAAGATGTAGGAGAAAACCTGCAATGGTGGTTTGATAAAATTCATCCCGAAGATAGTTTGAAAATGTCTGTTAAATTATATTCGTTTATTGCAGAAAAATCTGAAAAATGGCAAGATGAATATCGTTTTTGTTGCGCTGACGGTTCTTATAAATATATTTTTGATAGAGGATTTTTGGTAAAAGATGAAAGTGAAAACATTGTGAGAATGATTGGAGCTATGCAGGATGTGACCAAACAAAAAGAAGAAGAACAACGATTAAAATTATTAGAAACAGTAATTATTCAAACGAAAGACAGTGTCGTTATTACCGAAGGAACAGGAATAAATTCTGAGTTACCTAATATTGTATATGTCAATCCTGCCTTCTCAAAAATGACTGGTTTTGATGATAATGAAGTGATTGGCGCCTCATTAGATTCCTTTATGAATGGTGTTCATATAAAAAATGAATTAATTAAACTTGAAGAAGCATTAAAGAAAAAAGAGGAA
>CAISUR010000369.1 GCA_903888655.1 uncultured Bacteroidota bacterium
AAGAATATTAAAACCAAAAAATTCTCTCGTGGGGCTAGTACTATTAGTATGCAATTGATAAAAAATGTATTCTTGACTCGTCAGAAAACATTGTCACGAAAATTAGAAGAAATTCTATTGGTCTATATTTTAGAGAACAATTGCATCGCTAGCAAAGAACGCATGTTGGAAGTGTATTTCAACATCATTGAATGGGGTCCAAACATTTACGGAATTGGAGAAGCATCGCACTTTTATTTTCAAAAACGACCCGCCGATTTGACCTTAAAAGAATGTATGTTTCTGGCCACCATCATTCCAAAACCAAAAGGATTTATGTACCGATTTGATTCGGAAAACAAACTAAAAGCTTTTGCCAATCAGCAAAACAGTTTTTTGACTCGATTGATGTTGCGTCGTAATTTAATTAATACAAACGATACGATTGGGCAACATCTTCCGTTAACTATTTCGGGAGCGGCACAGTTTTTTCTCAAAAACAAATCGGCAATGAAACCTGAAATTGATTCTACTGCGGTAGAAGATTTTGGATTATAATAAGTAAATTAGTCAACTGTTAGAAAATAAATTTAGTTTCAAATGAAAAAAATCCTTCTCTTATCTTTGTTGGTATCAGCAATGGCAATTGCTCAAAAACCCATTTTTACATCGGCTAAAGTAAAAGCTGCCACGGTATATTTCAATGCTGCCGAATTGCAACAAACCACTTCGGTCAATCTTCCAGTAGGAACTAGCGAAATTGTTATTAAGAATGTAGCCGACTATTTGAATGAAAACACCATCCAAATAGGAGCTCCGAGTTCGATTACTGTTTTGTCGGTACAGTTTACACAAAATTATATTTGGGAATATCAAATTGACGAGAGCAATCCTGCCATTAAAAAAGTGCGCGACAGTATCACCTTGGTTCAAAAAGAGATTAAGAAAGTGCAAATAGATAAAATATCGAATTCTAAAACCATTGAATTATTAGATAAAAATCAGATGGTTGGTGGGGCTAATACGGGTTTAAATGTACTTGAATTAATGAAAGTGGCCGATTATTACAAAACAAAACGGACCGAATTATGTAATGCTTATACGATATTAGAAGAAAAAGAAAGCAAATTGACGCTTCGTTTACAAAATCTAAATACCAAACTTGAAATCAATTCGCAAAAAGAAGATAAATCTTCGAGAGGAAAATTAGTTTTACAAGTTATGAATGAAGTTGCAGGAACTGTCAATTTAGACATTAATTACATTACCAACAATGCTTCATGGAATCCATTTTATGATTTGCGTACCGACAGCGTGAAAGAACCCATCAACATGATGTATAAAGCACAAGTATCACAAACTACAGGAATCGACTGGAAGAAAGTGAAGTTGACATTGTCTAGCGGTAATCCAAATCAGAACAATCAAGCACCTCAATTGGATGCTTGGTTTTTGAGATATCAAAATTTAAGTTATGGCTATAAATATAGAGATGGGGATAAAGAACTAAACCAATTATCAAAACCAAATGTTGTGCAGGCTCTTCAAGGAAAAGTTTCAGGATTGCAAATAAATACACAATCAAATGAAATTGATAAAGATTCTAGAATTGTATTAAGAGGAGCTCGAAGTATTTCTGTGAATGATAAACCATTAGTTGTTATTGATGGTCAAGTTTCAACCGATGAAGCAATGAAACAATTACCTCCAGAAACCATAAAATCGGTTAACGTTGTTAAAGGGGCTCAAGGTGCTGCTTTGTATGGTGAACAAGGTTCCAATGGCGTTATTATTGTAACCACAAAACAAATGGGAGATTACACCGCCATCAACGAAAACCAACTAAACGTCACTTTTGATATCGATATTCCGTATGATATTTTATCCAATGGAAAAGCACATTCAGTAGCATTAAAAGAAATTAAATTACCGGCTTCATATAAATATTATGCAGCGCCAAAAGTAGATAAAGAAGCCTTTTTATTGGCAGAAATCAATGATTATTCCAAATACAATTTGTTGCCGGGTGAAGCCAATATCATCTTTGAAGGCTTGTATGTAGGGAAAACCAACATCAATCCTAACCAAACGGCGGACACCTTAAGTTTAAGCATGGGACGAGATAAAAAAATCTCGATAAAACGAGAAAAAGTAGTGGATAAATCGGGTACTAAATTTTTGTCTTCTTATAAAGAGCAAACGTTTACATATGACATCACGGTAAGAAACAATAAAAAAGAAGACATCCAAATGACTTTGAAAGACCAATATCCGTTGAGTACGGATAAAGACATTACTATCGAATTATTGGAAGATGGAAAAGCAAAAGTCAATACCGAAACAGGAATTCTAACTTGGGAATTGAAACTTGCTCCTAACGAAACCAAGAAAATACGCATCAGTTATAAAGTGCGGTATCCCAAAGATAAAGTGATTGATAATTTGTAAACCAGAAAAACGCTTTCAGAAATTAGAAGTGAAAGGGTTTTTTAATGGAAATGATTTGTATGAAAAACATCAAATCCCCTCCGCAATAATAAACCCACCTGTCCAAGCATTCTGAAAATTAAATCCACCCGTTATAGCATCAATATTTAGAATTTCACCTGCAAAGTATAAGTTTTCATGTAGTTTGCTTTCCATGGTTTTGAAGTTAATTTCTTTTAAATCAATACCGCCAGCAGTTACAAATTCTTCTTTGAAAGTGCTTTTGCCATTTACTTGAAATTCTCCTTGTGTTAGTTGTTGTGCTAAATTTTGAAGTTGTTTTTTAGATAAGTCAGCCCATTTGGTTTCTTTTGTCTCGCCGAGCGCAGTCGAGGTACTTTTGTTACTTTGTATTGAGTTGTCTATACCTGACGCCAACACTAAACTTTCCCATAATCTATTTGGAAAATCAAACGGTGATTTCTTTGAAATTACTTTTTTAGAATGTTCTAGTTTGAGTTCTTTCAGTTTTTCTTCGGCTTCTTCAAGGGTTATATCATTCAACCAATTGACTTGAATGGTAAATTGATATTTTTTATCGGCTAATTCTCGTGCACCCCATGCCGAAAGGCGTAATATTCCGGGACCACTCATTCCCCAATGGGTAATTAATAAAGGACCAGAAGCCGAAAGTTTAGAGCCTTTTACTTTTACCGATGCCAAAGCCGAAACACCCATTAAATCTTTGATGCGTTGGTCTTTGATGTTAAATGTAAATAGGGATGGAACAGGCGGTACAATAGTATGACCAATTTCTGAAAGCAATTCCCATATTTTTGGATTACTTCCGGTGGTCATGATTAGTTTTTGGCAAGAAAAACTTTCGTGATTGGTTTGTACTTTCCAATAGGTTTCTCCTTTAAAAATGGATTGTACACTTTGTCCTGTTTCGATGTCAATGCCTAGTTTTTTGGTTGACGATAGAAAACAATCGATTATGGTTTGTGATGAATTGGAAACTGGAAACATCCTCCCATCATCTTCAATTTTGAGAGCAACACCATGTTTTTCAAACCATTCGATAGTGTCTCCGGAACAAAATTGATGAAAAGGACCGCAAAGTTCTTTTTCTCCTCGAGGGTAAAACTTCACTAAATCATTAGGAACAAAACACGCATGAGTTACATTGCATCGTCCGCCACCCGAAATACGAACTTTAGACAATACTTCTTGCCCACGTTCTAAAATCGCCACTTTTAGCTTCGAATTTTTCTCAACGATAGTGATTGCAGTAAAAAATCCTGCAGCACCGCCACCTACAATGATAATGTCGTATTTTGAATTCAATTTGAGATTATAAAATTAAAATTCAAAAGTAGTAATTAATGAAAGGTAATTGATGAAATAAAAATAAATTGTAATCAAAAAAATTAAAAGCCGTCCAATATTGTTTTGAACGGCTTTTTGTGTATATTTAATTAGCGTCTATCTTTTAATAACGCGAATTACTTTAGTGTTATCGCCTTGCGTTACTATTAGGTTGTACACTCCAGATGGGAATTGATCTCCAATTTCAAGAGTTGAAGCATCAGAAGGGCTTACTTCGCGTTGGTCAACTAATTTACCAACCATATCATACACCATTACTTTTACTTTATCCTCACTTGATGTTGTCAAGTTTAATGTTAATTTTTCAGAGAACGGAATAGGAGCAGCTACCACACCAAAAGGGGTAGGTTCTTCTTTTTCTACAGTTTTGCTTGTTGGAGTGGCACAATTTTTAAAGTAAATTGTTAACACATTGCTATAGACTGTAACTCCACATGAATTTGTAAATGCTACTCTAAAATAATTAGCTCCAATTGCAGGGTTACTTATCGTATAATCTGTTGAAATTGCACCAGAAATAGTACTAAAAGTAACATTATCTGTAGATTTTTGCCATTGAATTGTGCCAATGTAGCCTTGTGTTACATTTAAAGTTATGGTAGTGTTGTTACAAATAGGTGATGAAGCACTAGAAGTTACAGAAGTTGAAATACCTTTGGAAAGAGGTTTTACAGGAACATTAATAATAACTTGATTACTGGTTACCGTTGAGCAAGATCCAATTGATACTATGGTTCTGTAAGCTGTTGATGTAGTAAGATTTCCGGTATTTAATATTGGACTTGTAGAAGTTACTGAAGTCCATGTAGGTGTCGAAGATGTCCAGTTTGTTGATTTTTCCCACTTCGTGATTGAACCCACATAACCAGTTAAGTTTAATGTTGTGGCATTTCCTGCGCAAATAGAAGTATTAACTGCATTTAAAGTTCCTGCAGTTGCATTTGTTCCAATAACATACTGTATAATATTTGATGTCGATGAAGAACATGCACCGCTTGTTACTAAAGCTCTAAAATAAGTTGTTCCAGTAACATTGGTTACTATGTATGTTGAAGCTGTTCCTGAAGTTGATGTTGTCCCAAAAGTAGGAGTAATTGTATTTCCTGAGGGCACATTGGTAAAGTTACTACCATCAATTGAATATTGCCACTTGATAGTTCCTACATTCCCAGTTATTTTTAAAACACCACCACCAGAAGAACAAACTGTTCCTCCGCCGGTAATTGTTCCTCCTTGTGATAAAGGATTAACAATAATAGCTTTAGCACATGCTCTTGCTATTGTACATGTTCCACTTGTTACCACATATCTAACATAAAAGCTTGATAAAGGGGCATAACTAACATTACTCATTATAAAGGTGTTATTGGTTGCTCCACTTACTGGTACGAAACCTGAAGTAGCAGATGTAGTTGATACTTCCCATTGAATAGAATCTCCTGTATAAGTTCCTGAAGTAAATGTTATAGTTCCTCCAGAACAAACGCTTGCTGTTGAAGAAGTTATTGATCCTGCAAGAGCAGTTTTACTTACTGTGATTTTTACAATATCAGTGTAGGCAATATTTGCCCCATTAGTTATTTTTACTCTATACCATGTATCAACGCTTAAGTTGCTGGCAATTAAAGTACTAGAGGTGCTACCTGCTGCCGTCCATACAGGAGTAGCTCCGATAGTGTTACTATAGTTAATTGATTTTTGCCACAAAAGTGTAGCTCCTGGTGTGTAATTTGATACGCTAAGCGTAGTAGTGTTATTAATTGAAGTGGTGTTCCCCGATAAATTAAGTGCCGATGATGCAGAAGCACATACCGTTATATTACCACCAGTAATACTTCCAGCTGTTGGTTGCGAGCTTACGGTAATTTTTAATATGTCTGATTCATCAGGATTACAAATTCCATTAATGGCAATTATTTTAAACCAAGCACTTCCTGCCAATAGAGTAGGAGAAGTTGCGGTCAAAACAGAGTTAGTAGCAGATAAAGCGGTTTGAGTATAAGTAGCAAATGGAGTCCATGTTAAACCACTATTATTTGAATACATCCATTGAATATTACCTATACTTCCAGAAGCCAATGATAAATTAACAGTTAAACCTTGACTAACCGTTAAAGCTGGTGTTAAAGTTCCTACAACACTTATTTTAGTTGCTGTTGAAGTTTCTGTTTGAACTTCTACAATAACTGAATTAGAGGTAGATGAAGAACAAGCATCACTTGAAACTATAGCTTTGAATGCTTTACTTGAATTTATATTTTTAGATAAACTATTAGATGAATTTCCCCAAATAGGAGTATAAGTTCCTATAACACCATTTGTAACAGGAGCCCACCACCAAGCAACTGTTCCTTGTGAGCTACTTAAAGTAAGTGTCGTTCCTGAACCTTTACAAATAGTTGCGGAATCTGCTGATAAAGTTCCGATAGCTGTTGGTTGATTTACTGTTATTTTTTTTGCAGGCGAAATAACTGTAGAGCAAATACCATTAGAAGCTATAATTCTAAACCATGTATCTTGTGTTAATATTCCTGATGTAAAATAAATAGTATCATTTATTGCATTTAAAGAAGATTGATTTATAATATCTCCTTGATTTGTCCAATTAACATTGTCAATAGATGTCTGCCATTGAATATTTCCAATACTTCCCGATTCTAATTTTAATTGAACTTGTGAACCAGCACAAGTGGTTAAAGCAGGAGACAAATCAGTGACAGGATTTATACTTTGAATTCTAGACATTGTATCATCTTGTAAAGTTATCACATCTGAGGGTAAACTTGTACAACCCAAGGAGGAAACTTCAACTTTATATTTTGTACCTAGTGCGGGTATTCCATAATCTGTTTTTGTGATTGTTATTGTAGAGGTGCTTGTTCCCTGATAATTAGCATTATCAGTTAATAGAGTCCAGTCAGTTGAGTCTACAGCTTGTGAATACCAGCTATAAGTTGGAGCTGTTACTTCTGATGCGTATACAGATAAAGTTGCGTTTGCTCCTGCTTGACGGCATATAGAAGTACTAATAGGTTGAGTAGTTATTATTGGTTTTGAATTTATAGTCAAATGCAATGTTACTATATTGACACAGCCAGAATCATTTGTGCTTGTGTAAGTATAGTCTCCGCTTGTATAGTAAGTAACGCCATACCAAGTGTAACTATCGCAAGCCACTTGGTTTTCTTCGGAGGTAGAACTGTTATTAATGGTCAAATGTAGTGTTGCGATATTGATACATCCAGAAGAGTTTGTACTTGAATAGGTATAATCTCCACTTGTAGTGTATGTTGTTCCATTCCATGTATAGCTGTCACATGCCACTTGTGTTTCTTCTGTTGAGGAACTATAATTAATTGTCAAATGTAAAGTTGCTACATTAGTACATCCATAATTATTTGAGCTAGAATAAGTATAATCTCCGCTGTTAGTGTAAGTGGTTCCATTCCAAGTAAAACTATCACACGCTACTTCTGTTTCTTCTGAAGTAGTATTTGGATTAATAGTCATTGTAAGAGCATTTGATGTTGCTTGAGGACTCGTTATACAGTCGTTTGAATTTGATGTCAAAACGGCTGTTACAACATCATTATTTGTCAATGTAGATGAGGTAAAAGTTGAGCCATTTTCGCCAATAACATCAATTCCATTTACTTGCCATTGATAACTTGGTGCATCACCCTCGTTTGTTGGTATTGTTACAAATGTTACCGAAGTACCTGAACATATTGTTGTAGCTGTTGCTTCAATTATAATACTTACTTCTAAATTTTCATTAACTATTACAGTAACTATATCGGATGTCGCTGGAGTACAAGCCCCATTTGTTACTACTGCTTGATAATACGTTGTTTGTGTTAAAATTCCGGTATCTAATGTATCAGAATTTGCTCCCACAATATCATTCCAAGTTCCTCCATCTAAAGATTGTTGCCATTGGATTGATCCTGTGGTTCCTGATACATTTACAGATGTACTGCTTCCTGAACATATTATTGCAGTATCTGAAATAATTCCTGCATTAGAAATTGAATTAACTGTTACCGTAATTACGTTAGAAATAGCAGGTTCACATATTCCACTTGTTGCAAGTACTCGGTAGTAAGTCGTAGCTGTCAAATTTCCTGTATTTAGCGTTGCAGAATTACCTCCAGTTACATTATTCCAAGTTGTGCCATTTAATGATTTTTGCCATTGGATTGTTCCTATTGTTCCTGTTACACTAACAGAAGTAGAATTTCCTGAGCAAATTGATGTAGTACCTGTTGCAGAGCCAGCATTTGAAGTTGGGTTAACCATTATAGTTATTACGTTTGATGTTGCTGAAGAACAAGTTCCACTTGTTACTACTACTCGATAATAGGTTGTGGATATTAAATTTCCTGTATATAATGTAGCAGAATTTGCGCCAGTTATATTTGTCCAAGTTGTATTATTTGTAGATTGTTGCCATTGAATACTTCCTCTACTCCCTATTACACTTATTGTCGTACTGCTTCCTGAACATATTGTTGTAGACGCTCTTACTACACCTGAATTAGATGTAGGATCAACAGTTAAAGTGATTGAATTAGATGAGGCTGGTGAACCTGTTAAGCATGTAGTAGCATTAGATGTCATAATGACACTTACAACATCATTATTAGCTAAAGTTGTCGAAGTAAATGTTGATGCCGTTTGACTTAATATACTTACTCCGTTCACTTTCCATTGATATGTTGGTGAGGTTCCACCATTTGTAGATGTAGCTGTAAATGTTACATTCGATCCAGAGCAGATAGTTGTAGCAGATGCCGAAATACTTACACTTGCTGGTAAATTTGCATTTACCGATATTGTAATGGTGTTCGATGTAGCAGGTGAACTAGTTAAGCAAGGAGTTGCATTAGATGTCATCACGACGCTTACAGTATCATTATTAGCTAAAGTAGTTGATGTGAATGTTGCTGCTGTTTGTCCTAAAACATTCATGCCGTTTACCTTCCATTGGTATGTTGGAGCTATTCCTCCATTGGTTGGTATAGCTGTAAATGTCACACTCGATCCCGAACAAATGGTTGTAGCAGATGCTGAAATGTTAACGCTCGCTTGTAAGTTCGGATTGACTCTAATAGTTCCAGTAGCATTTACTGAACCACAACCTCCTGTTAAAGGAATCGAATAGTTAAAAGTACCAGAAACAGATGGCGTTCCACTAATTGTAATAGTATTACTTAACCAAGAGGCAGTTACTCCTGTTGGTAAACCAGTAGCGGTTCCAATACCCGTAGCACCAGTTGTGGTATGAGTAATAGCAGTTAAAGCAGTGTTGATACATAATGTTGGAGTAGAAGAAGCAACAGATGCTGTATTAGCAGGAGTTACTGTAATAGTTCCAGTAGCATTAACCGAACCACAACCTCCTGTTAAAGG
>CAISUR010000370.1 GCA_903888655.1 uncultured Bacteroidota bacterium
AATACAATAAAAATGTGTTCCACGTGAAACTTACTTTGTGAACACCTATTAATAAAGATAATTTTATGAATTTATCAAATACTAATCATTTTTTAAACGTAAAAGATTATTCAGTTTCTCAGGAAACATTTGAGTTGCTTTACGATGAGACGTTGGATATGTTGATTACACATCCTCAGCCTTCATTAGAAAAACTTCCGAGTTATTATGAAAGTGTTGATTATATTTCTCATACTGATGGAAATAAATCAGTGTTTGAAAAGATGTACCAATTTGTAAAAGGAATTGCATTAAAAAATAAATTAAAATTAATCAATACACAATCATCAAAAGGACGAATTTTAGATATTGGTGCAGGTGTTGGTGATTTTTTACAAGTTGCTAAAAATGATGGATGGGAAACAATAGGAATTGAACCGAGTGCTAAAGCAAAAACAATAGCAAAAAGTAAAGGTGTTTCTTTTGTAGAAGACCTATCGAAATTAGAGAATAATTCATTCGACATCATTACTATGTGGCATGTGTTAGAACACGTCCCTGATTTAGAAAATCAAATCAAAGAATTAAAGCGTTTGCTAAAACCAAACGGAACGGTAATTATTGCTGTTCCAAATTTCAAATCACATGACGCTTTACATTATGGGAAATATTGGGCAGCCTATGATGTGCCTATTCATTTATGGCATTTTTCAAAAACGGCTATTAAAAAGTTATTTGCAAAAGAAGATTTACACCTTGTAAAAGTACTTCCTATGAAATTTGATGCTTTTTATGTAAGCTTATTATCTGAAAAATATAAAACTGGGAAAATGAATTTCATCAAAGCTTTTTTCATCGGATTGAAATCAAATTGGAAAGGAAGTCAAAATTTAGAATATTCCTCACACATTTACTTAATAAAAAACGCTAAAAGCTAAATTAAATACAATTCTTGCAAAATAATTAAAAAATTAAAGAAGAGGAATTGATTTCAAAAAAGACGTCTTAAATCGCTTTATTTAGAGTCAAAATCCATAGCAAAAACTTATAAAGACACCTTTTTACGATAAATTTTTGAAATAGTTATACTTTTCTGAAGTTTTATATTATAATTTTTGCACTATTCCTCCAAAGCGTTCCAACCTCTTGCTTTCAATGGAATTTTAGTGTTAGCTCTTGTGATTAGATGATTTCCTTCGCTTTCGGCAACAATATGTCCAATTACTGTAAAGTTTGGGTTTGCTTTTATTTTGTCAAAATCTCCCATTGTAATCGTGAATAATAATTCATAATCTTCGCCACCATTAATTGCGACAGTCGTAGAATCGATATTGAATTCTTCACACACATTGATAAATTGAGGATCTACTGGAATTTTTTCTTCATATAGGTTACAACCTACTAGGCTTTGTTTACAAATGTGGATGATTTCAGACGACAAACCGTCTGAAATATCAATCATAGCTGTTGGTTTCAAATCTAATTTTTGCAATAAATCTCTAATATCGTGTCTTGCTTCTGGCTTTAACTGTCTCTCAATCAGATATGTATATGCGTCCAAATCTGGCTGGTTATTTGGATTCACTTGAAATACTTGTTTTTCCCTTTCTAAAACCTGTAGTCCCATGTAAGCTGAGCCTAAATCGCCAGTCACAACAAGTAAATCACCTTCTTTTGCTCCATTTCTGTATATAATTTCTTCTTCATTCGCCTCTCCAATAGCTGTGATTGAAATAATCAACCCTTTCTGGGAGGACGTGGTATCTCCTCCAATTACGTCGACATTATAAAACTTGGATGCCAGCGCAATTCCATCAAATAATTCCTCTAATGCTTCCAAAGGAAAACGATTAGAAACACCAATAGAGACAGTGATTTGAGTGGGTTTGGCATTCATTGCGCAAATGTCAGAAATATTTACTACCACGGCTTTATAGCCCAAATGACGCAACGGCATATAAGACAAATCAAAGTGCACACCTTCAATTAACAAATCAGTCGACACAACAACTTTTTTGTTTGCAAAATCCAAAACAGCAGCATCGTCGCCAATACTCTTGAGTGTGGAAGTGTTTTTTACATCAAATTTTTTTGTCAAATGGTCTATTAAACCGAATTCTCCCAATTGAGAAAGTGAAGTGCGTTGCGGATTTTTATCTTCTATCATAATGAATCAATTGCAAATTTAAAGTTGCAAAGGTACAATGTTTTTTTACCACAGATTAACTGATTTTTAATGATTTTTTCGCATCTTTATAGTACAAATCAAACCTCATGGAAAATAAGAAAATAATAACACTTACTATAAACCCATCCTTAGATAAATCGTCTCATTTTAATGGATTAATCGCTGAACAAAAAATGCGTTGCGAAAAACCGCGTTATGATGCTGGCGGTGGCGGAATAAATGTTTCAAAAGCAATAGCTAAATTAGGAGGTAATTCAATGTGTGTTTTTACTTCTGGTGGTTCAACTGGCGAAATGCTAGAAGAATTGCTGGGCAAAGAAAAAATAGAAACCATTGCCATAAGAAGTAAAAATTGG
>CAISUR010000371.1 GCA_903888655.1 uncultured Bacteroidota bacterium
TAGTGGTAAAGTAAGGATTGATCGATTAGATCATTTAGGAATTTACAACTCAGAAATTAATAGACATACCCATAGATTAAGAGTAATTAAAAAAATTATATAAAAAAAACGTCTCATTTTTTGAGACGTTTTTCAATTTTAGCTTCAAATTACTATTCTGCTTTTAATGCTTTAATTTTATCAGTCATTTCAAGAAAACCATAAACTGACTTTAAATTGCTTTTTACAACATCATTTTTTGGATCAAGTTGATGTGCTTTTTCCAAGAAAGGTAACGCTTTGTTAAATAATTTTTGTCTTTCTACCTTTAATACATCAAATTGCTTTGAGTCCTTTGGAGAATTTGTTAATTTATTGATTTGTTCCACCAATTTAGCATCAGGTTTAAGAATTAAATCGGCTAGATTTAAATAAGCATTTATATAATCTGACTTAACATCTATCACTTTTCTATAATACTTTTCTGCTTCATCCAGTTTTCCAGCGTTAGCACTAGTCACTCCAAGATTAAAAATTAAGTCGGCATCATTTGGATTTTTTGCCAATGCTTCGTTAATCAATCGCTGATAACTTGAGATATCATTTGATTTAAGATAAATATCTGCTTCAGATGTGATTAAATTCACATCATCTGGATTTTCTTTTCGAGCTTCTGCAATTGCAGCTTTGGCTTCTTCTGTTTTACCTTGTTGAATTAAAATAAGAGCAATGTTTCTTACGATTTCTGGTTTTTTTGAGGGAATTTTTTCTTCCCTTGGCAAAATATGGGTTCCTAGAGTTACCAAATTATTTCTTTGCTCTTTTGTTGAAAATGATTCATCGGCGTTGGTAGCTTTATTTTTAGCAATATAATTTGTTCCTTCACCTGTATAATTAACTGCTTTAAGTTCTTTGTAATAAAGCAATGCTTTATCATAGTCCTTACCTTCAATGGCATAATTAGCAGCATAATATAAATTTTCTTTATCTTTTTTATCTAATTGATAAATAGAATATAAAACATCAGCAGACTCTTTGAATTTTTTTTGCTTACCAAGAGCATCCGCATAATTCAATAAATCTGGTTTAAATGATTTTATAGTTTCATTTATTTCATCAGTTTGGATTTTCTTACCTGTTTTCTTCTCATAATCTAATGTTGCATTTAAACCAGTTGCCAAATCTGATATTGCTTTTGGATTTAGAAATTTTAAAATTGCCATTTGAATTTGTAAAGGCGCCATAGTCTTATCTATAGATAATGATTCAATCACTGGCAGCATACACTTGTAAAAATTAGCATAAACTTTATCTCCTTCTTCTACTGCTAATGGTTCTACTTTATTGATTAACAGTTTATATTGAGCTAAATCATCACCTTTGATTTCTTCTTTTGCATAGATTTTCTTCAACGCTTTTAACTCGTTTTTTTGGGCAAAAGAAGTAACAGAAACTAATAATGTCCCAGCAATTATTATTTGTTTAATTTTCATAATTATTGTTTTAAATTGTTTGTTTTTTATTAATGATA
>CAISUR010000372.1 GCA_903888655.1 uncultured Bacteroidota bacterium
AAAGGCTCATCGTCATCATAAAGCAAGGTCAACCAGATTCGTAAACGCTGTTTGGAAGAACAAGATGACTGAATTTGTTGATCGTGTCTTAATGAGCCTGAAAAGACACGCGCTTGCCAATGAAGAACAATTTGGAGTCTTACAAAATCTAAAAGAAATTAAATCATCATTTCAAAAAATTGCAGGTTTTTCTGATGAATATAAAAACGTATTCGAACGCATCACTAGTATTTTGATTGAGTTTGATGACATTGAAAAAGAATTGAATCAATTATCTGAAACAATTTACTCAAATCCCGGGGAGTTACAAGTAATCAATGAAAAATTGCAATTGATTTATGCCTTACAGAAGAAGCATCAGGTAAATTCAGTTGAGGAACTACTAGCAATTCAAAATGATTTAGATACCAAAGTAATTTCGGTAAGCACATTAGAATTTGAAATAAGTACAATTCAAAATAAAATCATCGAAATTGAAATCCAATTAAATGTTTTTGCTCGTAAAATTCATGAAAAAAGAATAGCAGCAATTCCTATTTTAACTGAAAAATTAGCTGCTGTTTTAGAACAATTAGGAATGGGTAATGCTCGTTTTGATATACAAGCAACTTTGACAGAAGATTTTTTTACCAATGGAAAAGATACTTTACAATTTTTATTTTCAGCCAATAAAGGATCTGATTTTGGATTGTTGAAAAAAGTAGCCTCTGGAGGAGAAATGTCACGAATTATGCTTGCTGTAAAGTCAGTGTTATCTCAATATTCAAAACTCCCAACGATTATATTTGATGAGATTGACACGGGTGTTTCTGGAGAAATCGCACATAAAATGGGAGAAATAATGAAAGAAATGAGTAAAAATATGCAAGTTTTTGCTATTACACATTTACCTCAAATTGCAGGAAAAGGCAAAGAACACTTTAAAGTTTTTAAAGTGATTATTGATCAACAAACACAATCAGAATTAAAGCTGTTGACTAATGATGAACGAGTTACCGAAATTGCGCAAATGCTTTCGGGTTCAACTATTTCAAATTCGGCTTTAAATCATGCAAGGGAATTGCTCAACTAAAAAATTGAATTATATTTGCTTGACTTGAAATTAAATCTTCAAAATAGAAATTAAAAACAAAAGATTATGATTATAGAACCAAGAATGCGTGGCTTTATTTGTTTAACTGCTCATCCTAAAGGCTGCGAACAAAACGTGAAAAATCAAATTGAATATGTAAAATCAAAAGGGAGAATTGATGGTGCAAAACGTGTTTTAGTCATCGGAGCCTCAACAGGATTTGGTTTAGCTTCAAGGATTTCAAGTGCTTTTGGTTGTGATGCAGCCACAATTGGTGTCTTTTTTGAAAAACCAGCATCAGAAGGAAAAACAGCCTCTCCGGGATGGTATAATTCGGCAGCATTTGAAAATGAAGCCCACAAAGCAGGTTTGTATGCAAAAAGTATTAATGGCGATGCCTTCTCAAATGAGGTCAAACAACAAACCATAGATTTAATAAAAACCGATTTAGGTCAAATTGATTTGGTAATTTATAGTTTAGCTTCACCAGTTCGTTTACATCCAGTAACCGGAGTTTTACATCGTTCAACATTAAAACCTATCGGAACTACTTTTACGAATAAAACTGTTGATTTTCATACGGGTAATGTGACTCAAGTATCTATTGAGCCTGCAAATCAAGACGATATTGATAATACAGTCGTAGTAATGGGGGGAGAAGATTGGTCGATGTGGATAAACGATTTAAAGAAAGAAGGATTATTAGCTGAAGGTGCTACAACGATAGCATATTCCTATATAGGTCCCGCAGTAACTGAAGCAGTTTATCGAAAAGGAACCATTGGAAGAGCTAAAGATCACCTTGAAGCAACTGCTTTTACTATTACAGATGACTTAAAAGAAATTGGAGGAAAAGCATATGTATCTGTTAATAAAGCATTGGTAACTCAAGCCAGTTCTGCTATTCCTGTGATTCCGCTTTACATTTCATTGTTGTATAAAATCATGAAAGCAGATGGAATTCATGAGGGTTGTATCGAGCAAATTCAACGTTTGTATAGCGAACGATTATTTACAGGTAAAGAAGTTCCAACTGATTCAAATGGAAGAATTAGAATTGATGATTGGGAAATGAGGGATGATGTTCAAGAACAAGTTGCCAAATTATGGAATGAAGCTACGACTGATACGTTGCCAATGATTGGCGATTTAGCTGGATATAAACAAGATTTTCTAAATTTATTCGGATTTGGATTTGATGGTGTAGATTATCTTGCTGATGCCAATGAAATGGTCATGGTTCAGAGTATAGTATAGAAAAAGTATTTTTATTTTTTTATTAAAAGCTCCATTGAGGAGCTTTTTTTAGTTGTTACACTAACAAAAATTCAATATATTTAATTTAATTAATTCTGATAAGAAAATCTTAATTTTCGGAAATTAAAATAAT
>CAISUR010000373.1 GCA_903888655.1 uncultured Bacteroidota bacterium
AATCTACCGATTTAAAAATTTATCAATCCAATTAAAATTGTACTTTTGCATCGTTTTTTTACAACAACAACATACAACAACACAACAGCAAGGAGAACTACATTAGTTGTCCAAAAAAAAAAACTCATGAATCAAACGAAATACATTTTTGTTACAGGTGGTGTGACTTCTTCTTTGGGAAAAGGAATTATAGCAGCTTCATTAGCAAAATTATTGCAAGCACGAGGTTACAGAACCACAATCCAAAAGTTTGATCCGTATATTAACGTAGATCCTGGAACATTAAATCCATACGAACATGGAGAATGTTTTGTAACTGATGACGGTGCTGAAACCGATTTGGATTTAGGTCATTACGAAAGATTCTTGAACGTTCCAACGTCTCAGGCCAATAATGTAACGACAGGAAGAGTGTATCTGTCGGTTATTGAAAAAGAACGTCGTGGCGAATTTCTAGGAAAAACTGTTCAGGTGGTTCCTCATATTACCAATGAAATTAAAGAACGTATGCAGTTACTCGGGAAATCGGGTGACTTTGATATTGTAATTACAGAAATTGGAGGAACGGTTGGTGATATCGAATCGTTGCCCTATATCGAATCGGTACGTCAATTGGTTTGGGAATTGGGAGATAATAACGGAATTGTAATTCACTTAACCTTGGTTCCTTTTTTAGCGGCAGCAGGAGAATTAAAAACAAAACCTACACAACATTCGGTCAAAACATTAATGGAAAGCGGCATTAAAGCCGATATATTAGTGTGTCGAACTGAACATGAATTATCCGACGAATTACGTCAGAAACTAGCTTTATTCTGCAATGTAAAACGAGAGGCGGTAATTCAGTCAATTGACGCTAAAACGATCTATGAAGTGCCAAATTTAATGCTCGAAGAAGGATTAGATGTTGTAGCATTAAAAAAATTAAATTTACCTGAAAAAGCAGCGCCAGATTTATCGCAATGGAATGATTTTTTACACCGATTGAAAAATCCAAAGCATACCATCAATGTTGGTTTGGTGGGTAAATATGTTGAATTGCAAGATTCTTATAAATCTATTTTGGAGGCTTTCATTCATGCTGGTGCAGCCAATGAAACGAAAGTTAATGTAATTAGTCTTCATTCGGAACATATCAATGCCAAAACGGCAGAAAAAATGTTGCAAGGAATCGATGGTATACTTGTTGCTCCAGGATTTGGCGAACGAGGAATAGAAGGAAAGATAGAAACTGTTCGATATGCTCGTGAACATAATATTCCTTTTTTCGGAATTTGTTTGGGAATGCAAATGGCGGTTATTGAATATTCAAGAACTATTTTAGGATTAGCAGATGCTAATTCAACTGAAATGAATGCGGATACAACTAATCCGGTTATTGATTTAATGGAAAATCAAAAAACAATTACCGATAAAGGAGGTACGATGCGTTTAGGTTCTTGGAACTGTGAAATTAAAGAAGGCACATTGGCACATCAAATTTATGGTAAAACACAAATTTCAGAACGCCATCGTCACCGATATGAATACAATAACAAGTATGCCATAGCATTAGAACAAGCTGGATTAATAAGTTCTGGTATCAATCCAGATACTGGTTTAGTAGAAATTGTGGAAATCACCAATCATCCATTTTTTATTGGTGTTCAGTATCATCCAGAATATAAAAGTACAGTTGCCAATCCACAACCAATTTTTGTTAGCTTTGTAGCGGCAATGGTCAAAAATAAGAAGTAAAGTATTACAGGTAACGCCGAAATATAGAAACAAAACAGTCCTTTATGCGACTGATGTATAAATTGTAAATAATAATGGAAGAAAAGAAATTTGATAAGAATTCAATTATTGGAATAACTTTGATTGTAGTGATTTTTGTTTGGATGATGATTAACAGTCAGAAAGATGCTCAAAAGGAACAAGCCTTAAAAGCCAAACAAGAAAAAATTGACAAAGAAAAGAAAGCGTTAGAAGCTAAAACAAAACAAGTAACCACTACGATAGCGGATACGACTGTTAATGATACGGTTAAACTTCAAAAACTACAAGGTGCTTTGGGAAGTTTTGCTTATTCTGCTACTTTACCCTCTGCAAAAGAAGGATTCACAACTCTTGAAAATGATGTAGTAAAATTGACTATCGCCAATAAAGGAGGATACATTTCGGAAGCAATTTTAAAGAAATATGAGAAGTTCAAAAAAGGATCGGGTCAATTGGTTGAATTAATTAAAAACAATAATGCCGACTTAAATATTGCGTTAAAAACAGTTGATAATCGTCAATTAAATACCAAAGATTTATTTTTTGAACCAACTTTAACTAAAGTAGGAGGAAACCAAGTCTTGTCTATGAAGTTAAAGGCAGGAGCTAATGAATATTTAGAATACAAATATGTATTGAAGCCAAACGATTATATGGTTGATTTTGATGTTCGTTCTCAAGGATTGAGCAAAGCGTTAAATACAACAAAGCCAGTTGATTTAGAATGGAATTTGAAATCTTATCGTAATGAAAAAAGTGTTTCGTATGAAAATCAAAATGCTGAAATCTATTACGAATATGAAGATGGAAAAATCAGTTATGTAAATCAAGGAAAAGATAAAGAAGAAACACCAATCAAAACAAGTTTCATTGCTTATAAACAGCATTTCTTTTCTTCAATTTTGATGACCAACACGCCATTTGAAACTTCAAAAATTCAATCATCTACATTGGTAAATGATGTAAAGACAGATACAATTTTTACCAAACAATTCAAAACAACAGTGCCATTGGTGTATAGAAATGGAGAGTTGGATTACAAAATGAATTGGTATTACGGACCTACTGATTACAAAACACTAAAATCATATGAAGGTAAGAATCTAGATAAAATTATTCCATTAGGTTGGGGGATTTTCGGATGGATAAACCGATTTATTTTTGTGCCTTTATTTGGGTTTTTAGGAGGTTTTATGAATTATGGATTGGCGATAATCCTATTTACTGTTTTGATAAAAATTGCCATGTCACCTATTACGTTCAAGTCGTTTTTATCTCAAGCCAAGATGAAAGTGTTGCGACCAGAAATTGCAGAAATTGGTGAGAAAATCAAAGATCCTGTTAAAAAACAACAGGAAACTATGAAATTATATAATAAGGCAGGAGTGAATCCAATGGCAGGTTGTATTCCGGCATTGATTCAGATGCCGTTCTTGATGGCTTCATTCCGATTCTTTCCGTCGGCTTTTGAATTGAGACAACAAGGATTCTTGTGGGCAGATGATTTATCATCGTTTGACCAAATTGTAAAATTACCATTCAACATTCCCTTGTATGGAGATCACATTAGTTTGTTTCCTATTTTGGCAGCCATTGCTATTTTCTTTTATATGAAAATGACTTCGGGCGATAACCAAATGGCGCAACCCCAACAAGAAGGAATGCCTGATATGACTAAAATGATGAAAATCATGATTTATGTTTCGCCATTAATGATGTTAATTTTCTTTAATAGTTATGGTTCAGGATTGAGTTTGTATAACTTCATGTCAAATTTAATTACCATCGGAATTATGTTGGTTATCAAGAGATATTTTATTGATAGTGACAAAATTCATGCTCAAATTCAAGAGAATAAAACCAAACCGACTAAAGAAGGTAAATTTCAAAAGAAACTTCGTGAGGTAATG
>CAISUR010000374.1 GCA_903888655.1 uncultured Bacteroidota bacterium
GAGCGATACCTAAAAAGCTGATTCCGCAGAAAAATGATATCCTGCAAACATCCTCCTTTCTCAACTCAAGACCTAGGTTTGAAAGCTCTCGCTTCGCCTTTTTTTCATCAAGGTTGAAAGCCTCTGCGTAAAAATCTATAATTTCTTGGCCGATCTTTTTCCCCTCCTCATACTCCAAAAATGTTTACTCAGCTAAGAAATTTTCTATGTTTTTGTCAATGATATTATCGGTGATATTAAAGCATTACTGTAGGAACCGGACCTTAGTCTGATTGACCGCCTCCTTATTAATAGAGGTAAATGCCTTCAACCACTTGAATTTCGTGTAAAGTGACACAAACCCTCTTCTCCAATTAGTCGCATACTCCAATTCATCTTTTACTTTTGTAATTCCTTTGGTCTCAACGAACTTTACAGATTCCAATCTTGTTTAATCTATTTTAACCTCATCGATCAATCTATTGACAGTCTTAGCTAAAATATTGTTTTCAGAACCTAATCTATTAGTAATTTATTTATGCATTAATTATTGCTTTTATGGAGAAAATCCAAATTAAACTGGACTTTAGTTGTCTGTAATTTTTTCACTTTGCAAGCTTTTGAATAGTTTAGGCGCCAATGTTGTCTTTTAAGAAGTACTTGTATTCAGCAAAGCTGAACCTTGTACATCTAAGTTGCTAAAGCCTGAGCTTAACTTTACTTGATTATCAGGGCTAGAAGTAATGAAATTTTCTTAATCTGTAAAAAATGGATCGTTAATCCAATCATCCCCAGTTTTTTCTATTTTAGGTTCTTATTTAGGATGTAGATTTGAATTTTTGCTTTATAATTTTTATCTTACACTCTCTAAGTCCTCAAAAGATTCAATGATAGGACCTAGAGGCTTAACTTTGTTGAAATTAGTTATAGCAATTGATATTTTTGTGGATGTCCTTTCCCTATTAGTAAATTATGGCTTGCTTTTATTGTCAATTTTGTGATATTTTCTATAGGAATCTCTGAGCATATAGAATTCATCGGCGTAATGTCTGATCTTCTTGAGATAGAACTGCTCTATTTTTTAGACTTCACTCACAAACATGATAAAGAAATCGTTCATATTACTTTCTAGGCTCGCTTTGCCTGAAATATATTATAATATAAATTCTTACTTAACATATATTCTTCATTTTATTCCTCATTAAGCTGCTCTATTAGTTTTGGGTTGATATTTGGAAACTCAAAATTGATGGTTCTAATAACAAAAGCAGTTTCTTCCTTGTATTGTTCTCCATTACTGATATCATCCTCTCCATCTTTCATGAAAGAGTCTTCTTCATCTTCTACACGGACGGCATCCCAATCGTTTTCTAGTATGACCTATTTAAATCAAAAAATTTTCCAAGGCTCAACCTCTAATGAACTTACTTCTTAAATAGGGATAGCAGAGCTGGCAATGTTTCTTCCCGAATTAAGATAACTCCCTCTTTTTGTCTGTGCACTTCGCTTCACTGTCTGTATTTTGCTTGTTTTTCTTGCAGAACCGAGGTTGCTATTGTGCAAGCCTATGAAATCGCAAATCATTTTCTTGCCATTGATCTAGTAAAAAAGTATGAGGCGAGACATCACCTAAACAACAATTTCATATTCATTAGAGTCTTTTTAAGAAAGCTCGTCAGTTGGGTCTGCCATGTGGATCTTTTACTTGTTCGATACTACATGAGACATTAAGAAAATCCATATAAGAATAAATGATTGAATTCATTGCACATATGCAC
>CAISUR010000375.1 GCA_903888655.1 uncultured Bacteroidota bacterium
CTTAACCAAATAAAAGCGCTTGAGTATTTCAAAAAAGCATTAAAAATTCAGGAGGAAATTGGTGAACAAACCGTTCCGGTGACTTTAACTAATATAGGTGTTATTTATTTTGAACAAAACAATTTTGAAGCAGCTTTAAACTATTATACCAACGCTAAAAAAGGATTTGAAAAAATAGATAACAAAAGAGGTTATGCTCTTTTGAATAACTATTTGGGTGACTATTATAAAAAACAAAACGATACTAATCAAGCAATTTCCTATTATAATATCTCATTGCAATTGTATGAAGAAATTCAAAATAAATTTGGTGCTTCATTAGCATTATACAATCTTGGACAAATATATTGCGATCAAAAAAAATATACTGAGGCGATGACTTATGCCTCTAAATCACTTGCTTATGCAAAAGAGATTGGCGTTTTAGATCAAACCTTTCATTCGGAGAAATTGTTGAGCGAACTTTATGAAATTCAAAACAATCATCAACAATCGTTGGCGCATTTTAAAAACTATATTATCGCACGTGACAGCTTGACTAATTTAGAGAATAATAAGAAATTCGTCCGTGCTGAAATGGATTTTGAATACCAAAAGAAAGAAGCATTATTGAACGAAAAGAACAAATCGCAACGATTAATTACCTTGTTTTCTATCATTGGAATATTGCTCTTCATTGGTTTAATTTTCTTAATCTTTAACAGAAGACAAGTAAAACGACGCTTAACCTTGCAAAAAGAAGTAGCCGAATACGAACAAAAAGCACTGCATTTGCAAATGAATCCGCATTTTGTATTCAATTGTTTGGGTTCGATTTCGAGTTTTATTGTGCAAAATGGCACCGATTCGGCATTGAAATATTTATCAAAATTCTCAAAGTTAATGCGATTGACCTTAGAATATTCTAAAGGTTCACTAATTCCGATTGATAAAGAAATTGAAAGTTTGCAAAATTATCTAGAATTGGAGCAATTGCGTTTTCACAACAAGTTTGAATTCTCGATACAGTCATCAGATAAAGTGGAATTCAATATGGGTTTACCTCCCTTATTGATTCAGCCTTTTGTAGAAAATGCTATCTTGCACGGATTGGTTCCTAAAGAAAGTAACGGAAAAATTGATGTATCTTTTGATGTGGAAAACCATCAATTAGTTTGCACTATAACCGATAATGGCATTGGAATTTCTAAATCAAAACAGATGAAAGAGCAATCGGTACAAGCTCATCAATCAATGGCATTGGAGATTACCAAAAAGCGATTGGAAATTATGGAAGCTACCATTTCTAAATCGGCACAAATTGAAATTATAGAAAATAATGGCACAATTGTTACCTTGCGATTGCCAATACAATATATTCAGTAAGGACAATTCGAGAATTGTCCTTACTCGTAAACAAATAAAATTATGATTACAGCAGTATTAATAGACGACGATAAACATTTACGTGAAGGACTGAAAGCGCTTTTGCAACGCTATACCCATGAAATCAATATTATTGGGGAAGCAGAAAGTGTAAAAACAGGTGTTTCTTTATTGGAACAGTTGCAACCGCAAGTGATTTTCTTAGACATTCATTTATCGGACGGAACTGGATTTGATATTTTAGAACAATTGGCAAAGACGAAAGGAAAAACCACGGCACATATTGTGTTTATAACGGCTCATGAGCAATATGCGTTAAAAGCATTTAAATTTAGTGCCTTGGATTTTATATTAAAACCTGTCGATCCCGAAGAATTGCAAAACACAATTATCAAAATAAATGAAGTAGTCGGTAAAAGCAACTCGTTTGATCATATTGATTTGTTATTGGAAAACATCCGAAAAAAAGTAGATAACTTCAAGCGAATTGCGTTGTCGACTAGCGATGGAATACATTTATTTGAGGTTTCTGACATTATCCGATGTGAGGCAAAAGCAAATTATACCGAGTTTTTTATCAAAAACCATAAACCTGTTTTGATTTCAAAAACCTTGAAAGAATATGAAGAAATGCTGACCGAACATGGGTTTGAACGCATTCATCAATCACATTTGATTAATCTGTCGTATTTGAAATCGTATATTAAAAGTGATGGTGGTTATGTGATTATGGCAGACAACAGCAACATTCCGATAGCACAAAGCAAGAAAGAAAAATTGCAGGAGTTGATTAGGGCGCTGTAGGGAAGTTATGAGTTATGAGTTATGAGTTATGAGTTGAGAACTGTAGCTCTGAAAAGCAGGACTGTAGCTCTGAAAACTAGAACTCGTGTTCTGAAAATTAGAACTCGTGTTCTGAAAATTAGAACTCGTGTTCTGAAAACTAGAACTCGTGTTCTGAAAACTAGAACTCATGTTCTGAAAATTAGAACTCGTGTTCTGAAAACTAGAACTCGTGTTCTGAAAATTAGAACTCGTGTTCTGAAAACTAGAACTGAACAAATAAAAAAAATTAGACACAATTAAAGAATAAATAGAAATCATTATGAAAACACAAACTATAACATCACAAACTATGAGAACACTATTACTGCTTTTACTTTTTGTATCGGGTTTTGCTTATGCACAACCGCCTATTAACAACCCAACGACTTATACTGTCTGTAACGATAATAATGGTATTTTTTTTAATTTTTATTTACATACAAAAGATGCAGAAATTACAAATGGTAATAGTAACTTAATAGTTAGTTATTATTTTTCGCAAATGGATGCACAAAATGGGGCAAATGAAATTACTGAAAATCCATTTCAGTCTCCACTACCAACTCCTTTACCTGTGATATATGTGCGAGTTGTTGATCCTACCGATCCCAATAATCCTTCTTTCACAACTTTATATTTATCAGGAAATCTTGCACCTAATTTTACCATTACAAACACAAATCTATGTAGTGGTTCAGCAGCTACAATTACAGCAGTAAATAACGGAAGTGCTGGAAATTATACTTATGTTTGGACTGTTCCTTCAAGTACTAATCCAGGAAACACATCAACTTTCACTACATCAATAGCAGGAACTTATGCCGTTTTAATTACAGATGTATCCTCAACCTGCACCACCACTTTAACTACCACAGTTACTTCGTTGACAAATGTTTCACCAACCTTTAGTTTTCCAACAACTTTTTGTGCTGGTTCAATCACAACATTGCCACAAACTTCTGATAATGGAATTATAGGAACTTGGTCGCCAGCTTTATCTATAGGAACTAGCAATTATACTTTTTCACCCTATATAGGACAATGCTCTAGTACCTATTCTACAAATATTAATGTTTTAGCACTACCAACAGCCACTCAAGCACCCGATTTAGTTGTAGTAGATAATCCGTATGATGGTGTTGCAACATTTGATTTAACTAGTCAAAATGCCATTATTTTAGGAGGTCAAACAGGTATGCAGATTTCCTATTATCCAACACTTACTGATGCGATAAATGGTACCAACCAAATTGTAAATCCAGCTGCATTTACTAATCAAACATTCCATCAAGAAACCATTGGAGTAAGGGTAACAAATGGTTCAACAGGCTGTTATAGCATCACCAGTTTTAATTTAGTGGTTAACGACCCAAATAACGTTTATATCCCCGATGCTAATTTTAAAGCCAAATTAATTGCGCTTGGCGTTGACAGTAGTGGTGATGGAAACATTCAGTATTCAGAAGCTGCTGCGGTAACGACTGAAGTGAATGTTACGGGATTATCAATTGCTGATTTAACAGGATTTGAAGCGTTTACTAATGTGCCTATTTTAAGATGTACTAACAATAATTTGAGCTCCATAAACTTGAGTAATTTACCCAATCTAAAAACCCTAGAGTGTGGTTTTAATAGTAATTTAACCTCTTTAAATTTAACCAATTTAGTAGCATTAGATACCTTGAGAACCTTCAATACTAATTTAAGCAGCATCAATGTAAACAATTTAACTTCATTAAAACATTTAGATTGTTCTTATAATCACATATCTTCATTGAATGTAAGTAATTTAACGAGTTTGAAAATTCTTAATTGTGCTTCCAACTGGTTAACTTCACTAGATGTAACCCCTTTAACCCAATTGGAAACGTTAAATTGCTCGATGAACCAATTACCAACCATCAATGTAGCACCTTTAGTGAATTTAATAAATTTAATTTGCTCCAATAACGGAATTCACACACTTAGTTTGAGTAATCTGCCCAATCTCGAGCATCTTGAATATGGCAATAATCAAAGTACATCACTCACTTTTTCGAATGTACCGAACATGAAATATTTGGATTGCGCAGGAAATAGTATCTCCAGTTTAAATGCTAGTGTATTGCCTTTATTAGAATCGCTTGATTGTAGTGCTAATCACTTAACTTTCATTAATGTTACCGGATTAACCCATTTAAGTTATTTTACTTTAGCATTAAATCAAATGACATCCATAAATGTTTCTGGTTTATCGAGTTTGAATAACTTTAATTGTTCCTCTAATCAATTAACGACCTTAAATGTTTCTGGCTTAAATAGTTTAACCGCCTTAACAGCTTCTAATAATAGTATAACTACAACTGATTTAACCAACTTACCCAATTTAGTATCGGTAGCTGTTGATTACAACCAATTATCCGCGCTAGATTTAACAGGATCTGCCAATGTAA
>CAISUR010000376.1 GCA_903888655.1 uncultured Bacteroidota bacterium
ACTCCAACTCCAGTTAATACATTCAATCAATCTTGCATATTTCATTTATATACGTCCTCCACTTTTATTTGTTCCTAATAAAAATAAAAATAACCTAAAATTTCAATAACTCTGTTCTTGGAATTAATGGTTCTAACATTAAGTTATATCTATCAATCCATGCAAATTTTAACATTTCTCTTTCATTGATAATATATCAATAAATAGATTACGGGAAAATAATTGGACATACATATTCTGTCCTTGATTTATAATATTAAAAACTTCCATAAAAATGTATCGCGGCCGCAATCAAAACTGCAAAATGCATTATCTGATGGCTAGCCAAGCATTTATCAAATTTAATTGCAACAAATCTCTCTGGTATCCTGAACATGTATATCAATGCTCCTGCTATATATATAATTCCTCCTGTTGCAAAGTTTATTGCTGATGCGTCAGGTATATATTGTGACACATTTTCTCCTCTTTATATCTATGTGAGAGAAAAGTAAAATGGCAATCCAATGCTAAAACCTGAACATATATACATTATGGCTCTAATTGGTCTAAATCTTGCAGTATCAAACAAGGGATGCATTGATGCTCCGAAGCTTAGTACGCTTAAGCTTGTTACAATTCCAATCAAAATATTTCTAGCTAAGAAAACATCTTAACAAGCAAAAATATACATAATTGGAGGATAAGCTGTTCCCATAATGAGAATACTTATGCCTCCATAGTCTAATCTAGAAAGAACTTTTAAAATCATCTCACTGCGAATGAAGCACAAATGAAATATGAAGCTGCTCCCCAAACAGAAAAATGCAGATAGCATATGCACAACCAAAGGCCATCTATAGATATAATTTAATATAAATGCTGGATCAATTATTCTATCAATATCAAATTATGGATTTTACTTTTTCCAATAAAAAATATTTTACTTAATAAATGTAAAATTTGATTGCAATTAATAAAGCCCTTGGCTCAGTACAACAAGTCTGTTAACCGCATCGTCAATAAAAAACTTATCACCCGCCAACTATCTGTATGAATATAAAAACAGTTAGTACTGTTCAATAATGTTGATTGTATCATTAAGGAGGCTTTAAGAGTTGTTTAAAGTCTAACTTGTGTTTTAGTTTGATTAATCGTAATTATTAAAACTTTCCTGAATGTCTTCAATTTGTAAAAATGATTGGCTTTCTATTTGATCCGAAAAGCTTGAAGTAAACTTTTCAGGTGTATTAATAAGACCAGTATTATTATACAAGTATACTTTCTAGGCATTTTGCAGTTACTATCTCATTGATGTTAATTGTTGCTTTAAATATAATTATAGTGGATATTAATTTGCTTACTCTCTATAATTTTCGAGAGCAGCTTATCCAATTGATTCTTGATTTTAGTAAATGCACAAAATAATAACAACTAAGAATAAGAAAGTAATCGATCCTATAAAGTGAGTCCAAATATTAACTGTTTCATTATGACACTGGCACATTGTCTTTCCTATATCACACGGGTTTTCAAAGTTTACTCTATATCCAGTTTTTAGATATTCATTGTCTTAAAGCCAATCAGGTAAGTCCTCAATTGTACCATCTATCCTAGGGGGTTTTTTAATGATTTCTTTTTATTCTAATTTTTCTTCATCTTTTTCAAATTAACATTTGCTTTAATTGCTAAGTTTATTGAAACTAAATTATTTTTATTCATTGTTTTCAGATTCGTTATAAATTTTATGAATAAAGTCTTGCCCTTGTTATTCTTACAAATCAATTTTTATTTGATTAAGACTTTCATCTGGACCTTATATATATTCTTCGTTGGGGTTATTAATTTGTGGTTGATGTTTGATCGTGGTAGAATCTTAAGATAAGTTATTCGGACATAACTTAAAATCTGAAATCTCAATGACCTATGAATCGGAATTAAATTTGTCCCCTGGACTTTTCTTGATGAATTTGAGATTATTAGGTATTTACACAGTTTAAATACCATTTTCTGATTCTTATTGAATTGAATAATTGCTAGCCTCTGTTTATTGGATTTTTGATTCTTCGATTGAAAGTTTATCAATATTCATTCTTTTTAATTAATTATTCAAATTTTTATTCTATTAAGAATACAATAATATTTTCTTAAACATGGGGTTTTGGGGTTTTGGGG
>CAISUR010000377.1 GCA_903888655.1 uncultured Bacteroidota bacterium
AATAACGCCTCCTTTTACACAACTTAATACTCCGTATCCAGCAACGGCTTATATCAAAGGGTTTTTAAATACCAAAAGTATATCGGCTTTTCAAATGGATTTGGGAATTGAAGTGATTTTAGAATTGTTTTCAAAAGAAGGATTACAAAATATTTTTTCAACGGTTAGCCAATCACAACTTACATCGCCTAATCTTCAACGAATATGTGCTCTTCAAGAAGAGTACACCAAAACAATTGATGCTGTAATGACGTTTCTACAAGGAAAAAATCCTTCATTAGCTAGACAAATTTGTAGTGGAAATTTTCTTCCAGAGGCTTTTCGATTCGCACAATTAGACGATATGGAATGGGTATTTGGAACCATGGGAATGCAAGATAAAGCCAAGCATTTAGCCACATTATATCTTGAAGATTTATCTGATTTTATTGTTACTTGTATTGATGAGAATTTTGGTTTCAGTCGCTATGCAGAACGTTTAGGAAGAAGTGCCAACTCGTTTGATGAATTATACTTTCATTTACAAAAAGAACCAACGTATATTGACAAAATCACACTCACTATTTTAGAAGATAAAATAGCAGTTATTCAACCTAAATTAGTTTGTTTTTCAGTTCCTTTTCCTGGAAATTTATATAGTGCTTTTCGTTCAGCTCAATTCATTAAAAAGCATTTTCCAACTATTAAAATTGCTATGGGAGGAGGTTTTCCAAATACCGAATTACGAGAGTTAAAAGACGAACGTGTTTTTGAATTCTTTGATTTCATCACGTTGGATGATGGAGAATTACCACTAGAGTTGCTTTGTAACCAAGTTTGTCACACCGAGCGCAATCAAGGTGCTTTGGAGAAAAACGATATTGAACTTAAGCGCACCTTTTTACTACAAAACAATAAAGTAATTTATCTAAATAATTCTTTAAAACCTGATTACAAACAAAGCGAAGTTGGAACTCCCGATTATTCAGATTTGCTTTTGGATAAATACATTTCGGTTATTGAAATGGCAAACCCAATGCACAGTTTGTGGAGTGATGGTCGTTGGAATAAACTCACCATGGCTCACGGCTGCTATTGGGGAAAATGTACATTTTGTGATATTTCTTTAGATTACATCAAATTATATGAACCCATCGCTGCTAAAATTTTAGTGGATAGAATGGAGGAGTTAATGGCTCAAACTGGTGAAAATGGATTTCATTTTGTTGATGAAGCAGCTCCACCAGCCTTAATGCGTGAAGTAGCACTAGAAATTATCAAACGAAAAATAGTAGTTAGTTGGTGGACGAACATTCGATTTGAGAAAAGTTTCACGGCTGATTTATGTCTTTTACTAAAAACGTCCGGCTGCATTGCTGTTTCTGGTGGCTTAGAAGTAGCTTCAGACCGACTTTTAGAAGTGATTAAAAAAGGAGTCACTGTAGAACAAGTGGCTCAAGTTACTCGAAATTTCACCCAAAGTGGCATTATGGTGCATGCCTATTTGATGTATGGATATCCCACGCAAACCGTTCAAGAAACAATTGATAGTTTAGAGATGGTTCGTCAATTATTTGAATTAGGAATTTTGCAATCGGGGTTTTGGCATCAATTTGCTATGACGGCACATTCGCCTGTGGGGATGTTTCCCGAAGAATTTGGCGTGATTCCAGAACAAAATGACATTACGTTTGCTCATAACGACATTAATTTTAGAGATAAAACAGGAATCAATCACGATAAATTTAGTTTCGGATTAAAAAAATCATTATTTAATTACATGCACGGAATTTGTTTTGATTATTCGCTGCAAGATTGGTTTGACTTTACAATTCCGAATACCAAAATTCCATCCGATTATATTGTGTCTTGTTTGAAAAAAGAGATAGATTTCAACATTAAACCTTCCGCTAAAATTATTTGGATGGGAGGAATGCCTCGCTGTGAAACATTTACCAAATCTAAAAAAGGGAATTCTTGGCAAATGATGAAACTAACTTTTCATGCGAAGTTAGAAACTTTTGACATCACTATTGAAGAGGACAAAGCGCAATGGTTAATTAAGACTTTGGAAACGATTTCTGTTTGTAATGACAACAAATTAACGTTTATACAGTTAAAATCTGATTTTGAAAATCACTTTGAAGATTTTGAGTTGTTTTGGTATTCTAAACCAATTAACACTTTGCGTGATTTTGGACTTTTAATTTTGTAGGTTTTTAATTCAAAAAAAGTCTCAAAAG
>CAISUR010000378.1 GCA_903888655.1 uncultured Bacteroidota bacterium
GAAAGGACGCGTTACAGCATTATCCAAATCGGCCAAGATAGTGTATGGTGATTTAGAAAAAATAACGCTGATTGGTGCCGATGATAAAGGTGCTTTTGTAAGTCCAATTTTACTTCGTGAAGACCATCCGTTTACCAATTTAGCTGTTCACGAAACCGAAGCTTTTGGTCCGGTTTCAACCATAATGCCTTATGCAACTTTGGATGAAGCTATTGAATTGGCTCAAATGGGTAAAGGTTCGTTGGTATCATCAATCGTTACCAATTCGGATGCTATTGCCAAAGAATATGTAGTCAATGCGGCATCGCATCACGGAAGAATTTTAGTGTTGAATCGCGAAAATGCCAAACAAAGTACGGGTCACGGTTCGCCATTACCACAGTTAGTTCACGGTGGTCCGGGTCGTGCTGGAGGTGGAGAAGAAATGGGTGGTGTTCGAGGCATTACACATTATATGCAACGTTGCGCTATTCAAGGTTCGCCAACCACTTTGACTGAAATTACAGGAATTTATCAAGCGAATTCGGCTTATAAAGAAATCACACAACATCCGTTCCAATACCATTGGGAAGATATTCAACCGGGAATGTCATTGCGCACTCATAATAGAACAGTTACCGATACCGATATTATTAATTTTGCTAATATCACTTGGGATCATTTTTATGCTCATACCGATATTACTTCGCTAGATGGTAGTATTTTCAAAAAACGAACGGCGCACGGTTACTTCATTTTAGCAGCAGCAGCAGGTTTGTTCGTGTATCCAAATAAAGGTCCGGTTGCCGCGAATTATGGATTGGAAGAATGTCGTTTCTTGCGACCAATTTACCACAATGATACGGTGTATGTGCGTTTAACGTGTAAGCAAAAAGTCGATAGAGATGTCGCTTCTGCCGAACATCCAAGCGGAATTGTAAAATGGTTTGTAGAAGTTTTTGATACTACTGACGAGTTGGTAGCGGTTGCGACAATTCTAACAATGGTTCAGAAAAAACAAGAAGTTTTTGTGGAAATGACCGATGAAAAGATTGCAGCAATTTTAAACAAATTAACGGAAGATGCTCAACCGCAATGGGGTATTTTGACACCGCAGCATTTGTTGGAACATTTGGAGGAAGGATACAAAATTCTTTCGGGAGCCATTCAAGATTTTGAGATTGCAACCCCTGAAAAGATTTTAGATAAAGTGCATAATTCGTTGTATAATTATGATAAATTCCCAAAAGGAACCCAATTTCCAACGATGAAAAAAGGCGAATTGGAAGCGTTGGTTCATCCTGATTTTGCCACAGCAAAAGCGAAATTTTTAGAGGCAAGAGAACAATATAAAGTCTTTTTCAAAGAAAACCCAGAAGCGGTTTTAAAGAATATGGTTTTTGGAGAAATGAATAAATATGAAAGTTATCTCCTTGAGAGAAAACATCTCAATCATCACTTTGAACAGTTTGGATTATTATAATTAACGATTGAAGAATAACGATTTTTGAAGTTTTGAAATCAGCAAAAACAACATGAAAAACCAGATTAATAATTTCATTCTCTATTCGACACCTTCTGGCGAAGTGCGTGTGGATGTTTTGTTGGAAAATGAAACCGTTTGGCTTACACAAAAAGCGATGGGAGAGCTATTTGGTGTTGCGAAATCCACAATTAGTGAACATCTTTCAAATATTTATTCTAACAATGAATTAAATAAAGAAGCAACCGTTCGGAATTTCCGAATAGTTCAAGTCGAAGGAAAAAGAGATGTAAGCAGAGAGCTAGATTTCTATAATCTAGATGCAATAATATCAGTTGGTTATCGTGTAAATTCTTCAAAAGCAACACAGTTTAGAATTTGGGCAACCCAAACTTTAAAAGAATATATTGTTAAAGGATTTGTGTTAGATGATAATCGGTTAAAACAAGGGCAAACACTTTTTGGAAAAGATTATTTCAGAGAATTGTTGCAAAGAGTTCGTTCAATACGAGCCAGTGAACGTAGAATTTATCAACAAATAACGGATATATTTGCAGAATGTAGTATTGATTATGATAAGAATTCAGAAACAACAAAACTATTTTTTGCAACGGTTCAAAATAAATTTCATTTTGCTATTTCGGGAAACACGGCTGCCGAAATCATCTTTAAAAAAGCGGATAGTACCAAAGAAAATATGGGTTTAACTACTTGGAAAAATGCTCCAGAAGGCAGGGTTTTAAAACAAGATGTTATTGTAGCAAAAAACTATTTACAAGAAACCGAAATTAAACAACTCGAAAGAACCGTTACAGGATATTTTGATTATATTGAAGGATTGATTGAAAGACAAAATACTTTCACGATGGAACAATTGGCGGATAGTGTAAATAAATTTTTAACGTTTAATGATTACAAAATATTGGAAGGCAATGGTAAAGTTTCCAAATTATCAGCCGACCGAAAAGCCATAAATGAATATGAAATCTTTAATAAGACGCAAAAAATAATTTCAGATTTCGATAAACAGATTAGAAAAATTAACGATTGAAGATCACCAATCAAATAAATTAATATGGAAGCCTACGTAAAACATAGTATAGATAACAATATTGCTACGATTGAATTTTTTCATCCGGAGCAAAACTCATTACCAGGTCATATTTTGGCACAATTAGCCAATACGATTACTGAAGTTGGGAATAATGCAGATGTAAAAGTCATTATCTTAAAAAGTGGAGGAGATAGAACCTTTTGTGCCGGTGCCAGTTTTAAAGAATTAATCGCTATAAACGATGCCGAAACTGGGAGAGTATTTTTCTCTGGTTTTGCTAACGTAATCAATGCCATGAGAAAATGTCCGAAATTCATCATCGGGCGCATTCAAGGAAAAACTGTTGGTGGCGGAGTAGGAATAGCAGCGTCAACGGATTATTGTATGGCGACTAAATTTGCAGCCATAAAATTATCAGAACTAAACGTTGGAATTGGACCATTTGTAGTTTCACCAGCCATCGAAAGAAAAATGGGAGTTTCAGCCATGTCACAAATTGCTATTGATGCCAATACCTTTTACGAAGCCAATTGGGCAAAAGAAAAAGGATTGTTTGCAAGCGTTTACGAAAGTATTGAAGAAATGGACGATGCGGTTCAGAAATTCGCCGAGCATTTGTGTACGTATAATCCAGAAGCCATGCTCGAAATGAAAAAGGTATTTTGGAGAGGTACCGAGGATTGGGACAATTTATTAGCAGAAAGAGCCGCTATCAGCGGAAGATTGGTGTTGTCTGATTTTACAAAAGAAACGTTGAAGAAGTTTAAATAAGGAGGTAGGTTTTAGGTGGTAGGTGTTAGAAGAAAACCTATAACTCAAAACATAGAAAAGATGAGGATAGAGAATTTATATATTAAAAATGGACTTTTCACAGTAGGATTTTATCTTCTGTTGTTGATTATGAGTTACTTTTTAAACATTATTTCGCCATCAGGTCCTTGTACTCCAGGATTAGGTGCGGCAATCTTGTTAGGATTACCATTTATAAGTGGGTTGATGTTAGCAATAAATATTTTTAGATATTTTCTGCATAAAAAAGAGTTGATATCATCAATAATTATTCATCTTTTAATTTTTGTTTCATTATTAATTTTCATTAAAACATTATAAATAATAACACCTTCCACCTAAAACCCACTACCTAAAACCTAAATAAATGATATACGAATTCAAAGGGTTCATCCCAGTCATACACGAAAGTAGTTTCATCCATCCGCAAGCAGCGGTTACGGGTAATGTGATTATTGGTAAAAATGTATATGTTGGTCCCGGTGCTGCCATTCGTGGCGATTGGGGCGAAATCATCATTGAAGATGGTTGTAATGTTCAGGAAAATTGCACTATTCACATGTTTCCAGGAAAGACCATGGTTTTGAAAGCAGGAGCACACATCGGTCATGGAGCGATTATTCACGGAGCCAATATTGGTGCGAATTGCCTTGTTGGAATGAACGCTGTAATTATGGACGACGTAAATGTTGGTGATGAATGTATTATCGGCGCATTAAGTTTCGTAAAAGCCGGAATGCAAATACCCAACCGTAAAATGGTTGTTGGAAATCCGGCCACAATTATAAAAGACGTTTCTGATGAAATGATAGACTGGAAAACTAAAGGAACAGCCTTGTACCAACAATTACCAAAAGAGTGTTACGAAACCTTAAAAGCCGTTGAACCGTTGCGAGAAATTCCAGCCAATCGACCAACACAAGAATCGTTTTATAAAACATTAGAAGAATTTAAAAAGAAATAAATTTGTTTCAAGTTTCAAGTTTCAAGTTAACTAAACCTGAAACTTTAAACCTGAAACCTGACTCGAGGCGTTACCGAATTGTATGGAGCGCAGCGGAATAAAACAAATAAATATGTTTGAATTCAAAATGCCCAAAATGGGTGAAAGTATTTCCGAAGCAACAATAATCAGTTGGTTGAAAAACGTAGGTGATTTTGTGGAAGCCGAGGAAACCATTCTAGAAGTTGCTACCGATAAAGTCGATAGTGATGTGCCTGCGCCTGTTTCTGGAGTAATCACTGAAATTCGTTTTCAAAAAGATGATGTGGTTGAAGTTGGAACCGTTTTAGCTTTGATTGATTCCGAAGGAGTTCAAGAAGCAAGAAGTAATAAGCAAGAAGATTTCGGTAATAAAGTTGAAATACCATTAATAACTCAGACCCAACAACCTGAAACTCGAAACTTGAAACTTGAAACTAAAAATCCCGATGCTTTCATATCACCATTAATAATCTCAATTGCACAAAAGGAAAATTTATCAATAGAAGAATTAAAAACTATTCCAGGCTCAGGAACTGATGGACGTTTGCAAAAAAGTGATGTTTTTAA
>CAISUR010000379.1 GCA_903888655.1 uncultured Bacteroidota bacterium
AATTCACAAAAAAAATTAAACAGCTCTTTATGAAATTACTTTGCCTAGCTGGTTTGTGTTTTATTTATATATTTTGGAATTTAATCTTATATAATTCACTAATCCATTTAAAATCAATTAATAAGTTTCTTAAAAGAGCATAAAAGCACAATGAATAAGAATAAAAAAAATATAGTTAGTTTATGAAAAATTTTCTATCTCAAATTGTTACATTATACGATTTAAGATAATTTAAATAGTTATAAAATGGTGTAATAATCGATTACTCTAAATTAGTAGGTATTTTAAACCCTCATTAAATATCAAGTTTAGAGAAAGGTTATGTTCTCGGCAACTCCACTTTTTCCCTTGCAAACAATTGATTTTCATGTTTTTTTTTAATAAAAGTAATAAGTTTTAACCAATTACATCTAATTTTGCAAATCGTAACAGCAGCTTCTTAATTCCGCCAATTTCAAATCGTATTTCAGCTTTTTTGTCAGCCCCAATTCCTTCGAGATTAATGACTTCTCCTTTTCCAAAACGTTCATGCATTACTAAATTTCCAGTTATAAGTTTATTATCAAATAAATTTGATCCTGAATTTGTGGGTGCATTTCCTGAAACTGGTTTCAATTTGCGAATATTTGAAGAAGAAACAGGTTCATCTCCATATTTTTTTGGAGGTGTTCCAGAACTAGGTTTTGCTAACCTTAATTTAGATTTATCAACATCTCCAAAGATATCAATATTCATCATGGGTTTGTAGCGATATCCACCAACGTCACTCGGATTAATGTATTCTAAATAATCATCTTTTATTTCTTCTATAAATCGAGAAGGCTCACTATCGGTAAGTTTTCCCCAACGGTATCGAGATTGCGCATAAGTCAAATAGGCTTGATGTTCCGCACGTGTCAATGCAACATAAAATAAGCGGCGTTCTTCTTCAAGTTCGCTTCGAGTATTCATACTCATGGCACTAGGGAATAAATCTTCTTCCATTCCCACAACAAAGACATATGGAAACTCTAATCCTTTGGCCAAATGAATTGTCATTAAAGCCACTCTATCATCATCACCAGTATCATTATCTAAATCGGTGGCTAAAGCTACATCTTCCATAAATTCAGATAAAGCTCCTCGAGCTCCATCAATTTCTTTTTGACCTTCAATAAAATCTTTGATACCACCCATTAGCGTCTCAATATTTTCTATACGAGCTATTCCTTCTGGTGTTCCATCTTTTTTTAGCTCTTGAACTAAACCTGTTTTTTTGGTTACATGATCGGCTAGATAGAAGGCATCTTGACTTTCATTGATTACTTGAAAACTTTTAATCATAGTTACAAAATCTTGTAACTTGTTTTTGGTTCCCGAATTCAATTTTAAATCAATTTTGTCTATGTGCTCCATCACTTCAAAGATGGAACGCTTGTAATGATTGGCTGCTACAGTTAATTTCTCAACGGTAGTATCACCAATACCTCTTGCAGGATAATTAATCACACGAATCAAGGCTTCTTCGTCTTTGGGGTTGATTACCAATCTAAGATAACACAACACATCTTTAATTTCTTTACGTTGGTAGAACGATAATCCACCATAAATTCGATATGGAATATCACGTTTGCGCAACGCATCTTCCATAGCGCGTGATTGTGCATTGGTACGATATAGAATGGCAAATTGCCCATTATTCAATTGGTTGCGCATCTTTTGTTCAAAGATTTCTCCAGCTACAAATCGACCTTCTTCGCCGTCGGTTACGCTGCGATGTACTTTTATTTTAGACCCATAATCGTTGGCGGTCCAAACAACTTTATCTAGTTTGGTTTTGTTTTTATCAATAATCGAATTGGCTGCTTCTACAATATTTTTGGTAGAACGGTAATTTTGTTCTAATCTATAGGTTTTTACATTTTCATAATCTTTTTGGAAGTTCAAAATGTTATTGATGTTTGCTCCACGAAAGGCATAGATACTTTGTGCATCATCTCCAACCACACATATATTTTGAAAGCGATCCGATAAAGCGCGAACGATAAGATATTGAGAATGATTGGTATC
>CAISUR010000380.1 GCA_903888655.1 uncultured Bacteroidota bacterium
AGTAAAAGTATTTGGAAGCGCAGTCTTTGGCGTTGAAGCGACTACAATCACCGTAGAAGTAAATATTGATAAAGGAGTTGGGTATCATCTTGTAGGTTTACCAGACAATGCCATAAAAGAAAGCAGTTACCGTATAGCTGCGGCTCTAAAAAATAACGGTTATCAACTTCCTGGAAAAAAAATTACCATAAATTTAGCACCTGCCGATTTACGAAAAGAAGGTTCTGCCTATGATTTGACTTTGGCCATCGGCATTCTTGTCGCATCCGGTCAAATAAAAGGCGAGAATTTAGAGAACTACATGATTATGGGAGAATTGTCACTCGATGGAGGCTTGCAACCCATTAAAGGCGCATTGTCAATTGCTATAAAAGCTAGAGAGGAAGGCTTCAAAGGATTCTTTTTACCCATTCAAAACGTAAAAGAAGCCGCTATTGTTGACGGTCTTGAGGTGTATGGAATTGAAAATGTAACTCAAGTAATTGACTTTTTTGAAGGAAAAGGTACCCTTGAACCTACAATTATCAATACAAGAGAGGAGTTTTATAAAACTTTAGATTTTCCCGAATTTGATTTTTCTGATGTTAAAGGACAAGAGTCAATAAAAAGATGCATGGAAATTGCTGCAGCTGGTGGACATAATATTATTTTAATTGGCCCGCCAGGTTCAGGAAAAACAATGTTAGCTAAACGACTTCCTAGTATTTTGCCACCCATGACTTTAAAAGAAGCTCTGGAGACTACCAAAATTCATTCCGTTGCGGGAAAGATAAAAGATGCGGGATTGATGAGTCAGCGTCCGTTTCGATCGCCACATCATACCGCTTCAAGCGTATCTCTTGTCGGAGGAGGAAGTTATCCTCAGCCAGGAGAGATTTCACTATCTCACAATGGAGTTTTGTTTTTAGATGAACTTCCAGAATTTAAACGAGAAGTACTTGAGGTTATGCGTCAGCCACTGGAAGATCGAGAAGTAACCATTTCCCGTGCAAAATTCACAATCACCTATCCGTCGTCATTTATGTTGGTTGCAAGTATGAATCCGAGTCCGAGTGGCTATTTCAATGATCCCGATGCACCTCAAAGTTCGTCACCACATGAAATGCAAAGATATATGAGTAAAATTTCAGGACCATTATTAGATCGAATTGATATTCATATAGAAGTGACACCAGTTCCATTTGAAAAGTTAACAGAAACTCGAAAAGCAGAAAGTAGTGTCGAAATAAGAAAACGAGTAATCAGTGCCAGAGAAATTCAATCAAAACGATTTGAAGCTATGGATAACATTCATTATAATGCTCAAATGGGAACTAAATTAATTAGAGAATATTGTAGTTTAGATGAAACTTCTTTAAATTTGCTTAAGACTGCTATGGAACGGTTGAATCTTTCTGCAAGAGCTTACGATAGAATATTAAAAGTATCAAGAACTATCGCTGATTTAGAGGGTTGCGAAGAAGTAAATTCTAATCATATTGCCGAAGCGATTCAATATAGAAGTTTAGATAGAGAAGGTTGGCTAGGATAATTATTAAACACTTACAATGATAAAATCTATATTAAAAATAGGAATTTTTGTGCTTTCAAATACTATTTTGTCTCAAACGCTTCCCAAAGTTGTCGGTGGAAAGTTAGAACGAATCGAAAATTTCAAATCTGATTATGTTACATCAAGAAATATTGATGTCTGGTTACCCGAAAACTATAATTTACATAAAAAATATGCTGTTTTGTATATGCATGATGGGCAAATGTTATTTGACCCTGAAACTACTTGGAACAAACAAGCATGGGATGTCGATGATGTCATTTCAAAATTAATTAAGGAGAATAAGATTAAAGATATAATCGTAGTAGGAATTTGGAATGGAGGTATTACACGTCATATTGATTATTTTCCTCAAAAACCATTTGAAAGTTTAACAAAACAACAACAAGATTCAATTTATAAGGCAAATAGAAATAACGGACAAAGTGTCTTTAATAATGGTAAAGTTAATTCTGATAATTATTTAAAATTTATAGTTACTGAATTGAAACCAATTATTGATAAAAAATATTCGGTCTATACCGATGTAAAGCATACTTTTATTTCAGGGAGCAGTATGGGAGGATTGATTTCGGTATATGCTATCTGCGAATATCCCAATATTTTTGGAGGAGCTGCTTGTTTATCTACACATTGGCCAGGAATATTTTCGCTCCAAAATAATCCAATTCCCAATGCTTTTTTAACTTATTTAAAAAATCATTTGCCAAA
>CAISUR010000381.1 GCA_903888655.1 uncultured Bacteroidota bacterium
AAATCTTTACCACGTTAAATCAGTTTTTTCACATCAAGAAATTGGTAATAAAGTTACTTTCGATAGAGACATTGCTATGCAATCTTTTTTTGATGCCCACAATATTTGCTGGAACCAATCTCAAATGCACGGTGTCATTCGCAAGTTAAAATCCAGAAGCAATTGGGACAAACGTTGGGAACAAGTGATGCGAGATGTTCCAAAAATGATTGATTTGAATTCGTTAAAAGTAGAGAGTTTGATACCCGATTTCTATGAAAAATTAAAAGGAAACGAACTTCCAATAGAAATCACAACACGAAATAAAAACTTTCAACAAGGTGGCGAATATTGGGCTTGGCGTTATTTGGATAGTTTTGTAAAAGAACGTCATGTGAATTACAGCAAACACATTTCTAAACCTAATTTAAGTCGAACGGGTTGCAGCCGTTTATCACCTTATTTATCGTACGGAAATATTTCTATGCGAATGGTTTATCAATACACCAATCAGCATTATGAAACGTCTAAAAATAAAAGGGCGCTATTGAATTTTGTCTCCCGTTTGCATTGGCATTGTCATTTCATCCAAAAATTTGAAGACGAATGCCAAATGGAATTTGAAAACGCAAATCGAGCCTATGATTCTTTAATAAAACCAAAAAATGAAACTTATATAAAAGCTTGGCAAGAAGGTAAAACCGGAGTTCCAATTGTGGATGCTTGTATGCGATGTTTAGTTCAAACGGGTTACATTAATTTTAGGATGCGTGCCATGGTGGTTTCGTTTTTTACGTTCAATTTATGGCAAGATTGGCGCGAATTACATTTTTTAGCCCGACAATTTTTGGATTATGAACCCGGAATTCATTATCCGCAAATTCAAATGCAATCGGGTACAACCGGAATTAATACGATTAGAATTTACAATCCAATTAAAAACTCGGAAGAGCACGATTCAGAAGGGATTTTCATCAAAAAATGGGTTCCCGAATTAGCTCAAATTCCAGTGGAATTAATTCACGAACCCTGGAAATTGAATACTATTGAACAACAATTTTACAACTGCGAAATTGGAAAAGATTATCCTTTTCCTATTGTAGATATTGATGAAACCCGAAAAAAAGCAAGTGATATTGTGTGGGGTTTCCGGAAGAAAGACGACGTTAAAGAAGAGGGAAAACGAATTTTAAAAAAGCACGTGACTAATCCAAATAAACCAAAAAATGCGAGGAGTAAAAAAACAAAACCTTCCCAGTAAAATATGCATCGTTTGCCAAAAACCTTTCACTTGGCGCAAAAAATGGGAAAAAGTTTGGGATGAAGTAAAGTATTGTAGTGATAAATGTAGAATGAGTAAAATAAAATAGCCACTAATTCACAGATAAGTTTTAAAAAAAATCTGTGAATCTGTGGCAAATAAAAATGATAATGTCAAAAACCTTACGATTAATTATTGGAGATCAATTAAATAGCAATCATTCTTGGTACACAACCGTAGATGATTCGGTGACGTATGTCTTAATGGAAATCCGTTCCGAAACCGATTATGCGCAACATCACATTCAGAAAGTTGTTGGGATTTTTGCGGCTATGCGGTCTTTTGCTACCGAATTACAATCCAATAAGCATCAAGTAATTTACATCCATTTGAATGATGAGAATAACCTACAAACCTTTGAAAAAAACATTCAAAATCTTATTTCAACGCACCATTTTACTCATTTCGAATACCAATTGCCCGATGAATATCGAGTCGATTTGGATTTAAAAAATCTTTGTAAAACAATCCCAATTTCGAATGCCTTTTTCGATTCGGAACATTTTTTTACAACTCGAAATGAACTCGGAGATTTCTTTGAAGGCAAGAAAATGTATTTGATGGAAAGTTTTTATCGTGCGATGCGAAAAAAGCACAACGTCATGATGGAAGACGATAAACCGCTAACAGGTCAATGGAATTATGATGGCGAAAACAGAAAGAAATTACCGAAAAATCACAAGCCAATTACTCCTTTAGTTTTCAATAATGATGTTTCAAATAGTTATCAAGAAATTATAAAATCAAAAGTAAAAACCATCGGAACTATTGATGCGAAAAACTTTGTTTGGCCCATCAATAGAAAGCAATCGTTAGAATTATTAGATTTTTTTGCTCAAGAATGTTTGCAATTGTTTGGAAGTTATCAAGATGCAATGACGCCCAATGAATGGTCGTTGTATCATTCTCGAATTTCATTTTCGATGAATGTAAAAATGATTTCGCCTCAAGAGGTAATTGATCGATGCATTGAAGAATGGAAAAAACGTCCTAACGAAATAGAATTCAATCAATTGGAAGGTTTTGTACGACAAATAATTGGTTGGCGCGAATACATGCGCGGCATTTATTGGAACAAAATGCCTGAATATTCTAGTATGAATTTCTTCAACAATCAAGAAAAATTGCCCGATTGGTTTTGGACTGGGAAAACCAAAATGAATTGTATGAAAGATGCCATTCAGCAATCGCTTCAATATGCGTATGCACACCACATTCAGCGGTTAATGATTACGGGAAATTTTGCGCTTTTGGCAGGAATTCATCCCGATGAAATCGACGCGTGGTACCTCGGAATTTACATCGATGCCTTCGAATGGGTTGAAATCACCAATACCCGCGGCATGAGTCAGTTTGCCGATGGAGGAATAGTAGGCACAAAACCGTATGTGAGCTCGGCTTCCTATATTGATAAAATGAGTCATTATTGTGGCAGTTGTTTTTATAAAAAAGTACTCAAAACGGGCGATAAGGCTTGTCCATTCAACAGTTTGTATTGGAATTTTTACGACAGAAATGAAGATCAATTAGGTAAAAATCCGAGAATAGGCATGATGTATAACGTGTGGCGAAAAATGAAACCCGAAGACAAAACAGCTTTGTTAGAACAAGCGGATTATTATTTGAAAAATATCAATGAATTATGAGAACTACAATAGTTTGGTTTAAAACCGATTTGCGATTACACGACAACGAAACACTAATCAAAGCCATTGCACAAAGTGATCAAATCATTCCGGTGTATTGTTTTGATGATGCTGAATTTGTTACCACTGAATTTGGATTTCAAAAAACAGGCAGTTTTAGAGCGCAATTTTTATTGGAATCTTTAATCGATTTAGATAAAAATTTACGAGAATTAGGTTCGGGATTATTGATTTTAAAAGGAAAACCAGAAGTTGAAATTCCGGCACTTGTTCAACAGTATAAGGTGACTAAAGTTTTTTCTAAAAGAGAAGTTTCTTATGAAGAAAAACAAACCGAAAACAAAGTACTTGAGGAATTATTCAAGTTAAAATGTGAACTCAAAACGTTTAGCACGAGTACGTTATATCATGCGGAAGATTTGCCTTTTTCCATAAAAGATATTCCCGATGTGTTTACTAATTTCAGAAAAAAAACGGAAAAAGATGCGGTGATTAGAACGGCTTTTGATGTTCCAAATCAGATTCAATCTCCAGAAATTCCAGAATTAAAATTACCAACATTGGAAGAATTAGGTTTAGAATTTAAGCCTATAGATTCTCGTGCTGCGCTACCTTTTAAAGGTGGCGAAACAGAAGCCATAAAGCGATTGAACCATTATTTTTTTGAAACCCAATGTATTTCAAGTTATAAAGTAACTCGTAACGGCTTAGTCGGTTCTGATTATTCTTCTAAATTCTCGGCTTGGTTGGCTTTAGGATGTATTTCACCACGATTTATTGTTAATGAACTGAAAAAATATGAAGCGCAATTTGGAGCTAATGAATCGACCTATTGGTTGATTTTCGAATTGTTGTGGCGTGATTATTTCCGATTTATGATGAAAAAATACAACGCTAAATTCTTTCAACAAGCTGGAATTCAGAATAAAGGTATTTCAGTTAACAAACATAACACCCACCAACTTCAAGAATGGATAAATGGTAAAACTGGAGTTGATTTTGTGGATGCCAACATGTTGGAATTAAAATTAACGGGTTTCATGAGTAATCGCGGACGTCAAAATGTAGCGAGTTATTTGTGTAACGATTTGAAACTCGACTGGCGTTATGGTGCAGCTTATTTTGAACAACAACTTATTGATTATGATGTATGCAGTAATTGGGGAAATTGGGCGTATTTAGCCGGAGTAGGAAATGACCCAAGAGGTAACCGATATTTCAATATTGACAAACAAGCTTCTGATTATGATAAAGATAAAAAGTATAGGAATTTATGGTTGAAATCTTAAAAAATATTCTAAAACTCTATTTATATTTGCATAATTAATAAAATTTCGATGGATACAATTTTCAACAATACCGAAGTGGCTTTTGCTTTAAAAAGTGATACCGAATTGGATAGAGCTTATTTTTTATTTAAAATGATTTCGAATGAGCCGTTGGTTCGCATCGGAACAGCAGTAACCAATTTTGCATTGAAAGCTCATTTGCCTGTTGACGGATTGATTCGCGCTACTGTTTTCGACCATTTTTGTGGCGGTGTTAATGAAATGGATTGCCTTAAAGTGGTGGATAACATGTATACGAAAGGCGTTTCATCCGTTTTAGATTATTCTGTGGAAGGTAAAGAAGAAGAAGCGCAATTTGATGCGGCTTTAGCAATGACTTTAAAGACAGTTGAATTTGCTAAAGAACGACAAGCAATTCCGTTTGCAGTTTTCAAACCAACAGGTTTAGGACGATTGGATTTATACACTAAAATAGGAGCGAAGCAAGCGCTTTCAGATGCCGAACAAGCCGAATGGAATCGGGTTAAAGAACGTTTTGAAATAATTTGTAAAACGGCTCACGATAAAGATGTAGCTTTACTAATTGATGCAGAAGAAAGTTGGATGCAAGACGCTGCCGATGATTTGGTTGAAGAAATGATGCTCAAATATAATAAAGAAAAAGTCATTGTTTTCAATACGTTACAAATGTATCGCTGGGATCGATTGGATTATTTGAAAGGATTGCATGAAAGAGCTCAAGCAAGGGGGTTTCACATTGGAATGAAAATTGTTCGTGGTGCCTATATGGAAAAAGAACACAAACGTGCGGAAGAAAAAGGTTATCCAACACCAATTTGTGCTACCAAACAAGCCACAGACGATAATTACAATGCCGCAATTGATTATATGATGCAGCATATTGATACAATGGCAATTTTTGCTGGAACACATAATGAAGAGAGTTCGTATAAGTTAATGGAAATGCAAGCTTCTAACGGAATTTCTAAAAATGACCAGCGAATTTGGTTCGGACAGTTGTATGGGATGAGCGACAACATCAGTTATAATTTAGCCGAAAACAACTACAATGTTGCAAAATATTTACCTTTTGGACCCGTTCGTGATGTGATGCCGTATTTGATTCGTCGAGCCGAAGAAAATACATCAGTTGCGGGCCAAACCAGTCGAGAATTGAATTTGTTGAAAACCGAAAGAGAGCGAAGAAAATTAAAATAAACTATAATACATTCAACTCCTTCATACATTCTTTCATAGCTTGATATGTGCGTTCAATATCATTGTCCAACCCTATTGAAAAACGTATTAATCCATCTGTTAAACCCATTTCTTTTTGTTCTTCTAGTGGAATTTCAGATGAAGTCGAAGTTCCGGGAGCACTAAATAGTGTTTTATAAAACCCTAAACTAACAGCAAGATATCCTAGGTTTCGTTCTTGCATTAATTCCATCAGTTCGTTCGCTTTATCAATAGTGTCTACATCAATCGTCATCATTCCACCAAATCCATATTCATGATTAATCATAGACGCATATAATTGATGACTTGGATGACTTGCTAAACCTGGATAAACTACTTTTAATCCATCGTTTTCAAATTTGGTAGCCAAATACAAAGCGTTGTGACTATGTTGTTTCATGCGAATATGCAAGGTGCGTAAGTTTTTCATCACACTAGCACTTCTCAAACTGTCCATTGTGGGACCAAGAAGCATACTAGCACCAGAATTAACATCTTTTAAACTGTTGATAAATTCTTTAGACGCACAAGTAACACCGCCAACCGTATCGCTACTTCCATTAATATATTTGGTTAAACTGTGAATTACAATGTCTGCTCCTAATTTTATTGGCGCTACTGACAATGGAGAAAAAGTATTGTCCACTACTAGTTTTAGATTATATTGTTTCGCAATTTTAGCTAATCCAGCAATATCAGCAACTTCTAGTAATGGATTACTTACTGTTTCGCAATACAAAACTTTAGTCTTTGGAGTAATAGCAGCTTCTACAATACTTAACTTAGTGATGTCTACAAAAGTTGTTTTGATTCCAAATCGAGGGGCGAAGTTTTTTAAAAAAGCATAAGTTCCGCCATAGATTGTTCTGCTAGAAACAATATGATCCCCCGTTCCACATAATTGCATTAACGTTGGAGTAATTGCGCCCATCCCAGAAGCCGAAACATTGGCAGTTTCTGTTCCTTCCATTGCAGCCATCGCCTTGTCTAAATATAAATTACTTGGAGATGAGTGACGAGAATAAAGATAACACCCTTCTGCATTGCCTTCAAAGGTGTCAAACATTGTTTTTGCTGAAAGGAAGGTGTAGGTGGAAGAATCAGAAATAGATGGATTTACACCACCAAATTCTCCAAAATATTGTAAATCTTGAATATTATCTGCGGGATTGAAGTTGCTCATTTTTTTAGTATTATTGTTTCTTGTTGTCAGTTTTCTGTCCTTAGTTTTTATATCATAACTTTTTCGTAAGTCAAAAT
>CAISUR010000382.1 GCA_903888655.1 uncultured Bacteroidota bacterium
AATATGAAGATTAGAAATGGCGAAATAAATTATAAAGAATCAAAACTTCCAGCAACTAATGTTTTCTTAAATTTTGACACAAAACTACCAGCTCTTAATACCGACAAACTTCAAGTAGCTGTAGATTCTTTATTTTTTAATGTGGGTAAAGATTATGTAAAAGCTATAGTTAAAACTAAAGGACTTTCAAAACCAATAATTGATGCTAGAATTCAATCTGCTATTGATTTAGGAATACTCAATAAAGCTGTAGGGTTACAAAATATGGATTTAAAAGGGATGTTAAATCTTGATTTTGTTGCGAATGGAGTTTACGATAAAAAAAATAATATAATTCCAAAAACGAAAGGAATAATAAAGTTCAAAAATGGTTATATCAAAACTATATATTACCCAAATCCTGTTTCAAAAATAAATATTCTTGCAAATATTAGTGATGTTTCTGGACAATTGAAGGATCTTAAAATTGTTTTAGCTCCAGCTTCATTTGATTTTGAAGGGAATCCAATTGGTATAACTGCAAATCTTGAAAATTTAGAAAATGTAAAATATGACATTAAAGCCAAGGGTGAATTAGATTTAGCTAAAATCTACAAAGTCTTTTCTAAAAAAGGCACGGATATTCAAGGATATATAAAAGCCGATGTTGCTTTTCAAGGCAATCAAGCCGATGCAATGAAAGGAAATTATAAAAAACTAAACAATCATGGAACGTTATTGCTTAAAAATATAACAACAACATCCGAATTTTTGCCAAAACCATTTCTTATCAAAGAAGGTGAATTTGTTTTCAATCAAGATAAGATGAATTTTAATAACTTTTCGGCTTCTTATGGTCAATCCGATTTTAAAATGAATGGGTATTTACAGAATGTAATTGATTTTGTTTTATCAAAAAATGGCATTTTAAAAGGCAATTTTAACCTAAATTCAAGTTACATTAATGTAGATGAGTTCATGGTAAATTCTGCTAAAAGTCAAGTATCAGGTAATCCTGAATTGAATACTATTCCAGCCTCAACTGAACCACAAACATCAAATCAAACAGGAGTTGTAGTTATTCCATCCAATTTTGATTTACAATTCAACTGTTTGGCTCAAAAAGTAGATTTTGATGAGCTCAAAATGCAAAATCTCAAAGGAAATGTAGTCATCAAAAACGGAAAATTGATGCTCAATAAAGCCGGATTTGATATTATTGGTTCCAATGTAGCGATGGACGTCGTCTATGGAAATGAAACCAACGATAGAGCTTTTTTCGATTTTAAAGTTCATGCTAAGGAGTTTGATGTAAAGCGGGCTTATAACGAAATTAAGATGTTCAGAGAAATGGCATCGGCAGCTGAAAATGCTTCGGGAATTGTTTCTCTAGATTATAAAGTTTCAGGAAAATTAAATGCTGGGATGCAACCTATTTATCCGTCATTGCTTGGTGGCGGCGTGCTTTCTGTCAAAGATGTAAAGATGAAGGGATTTAAAATGTTTGGTGCAGTGAGTAAAAAAACCGGAAAAGACGCCATAAAAAATCCAAATTTATCGCAAGTTGATATTAAAACAACAATTAAAAACAATATCATAACAATTGAACGTTTCAAGTTTAAATTCGCCGGATTTCGTCCAAGAATTGAAGGGACTACAAGTTTTGATGGAGGGTTGAATATTAAAATGAGATTAGGATTACCACCATTAGGAATCATAGGAATTCCGCTCACAATAACAGGAACAAAGGATAATCCTAAAGTAAAAATTGGTCGAAAAACAGAAGATTTACAAGAAACAGAATACAACGAAAGTAATACTTCTTCAAAAACAAATTAATGATAGGTTGTAACGAATTATAAAAGTGATTTGTACTCTTTTTACAATATCATTTCGCAATACGGTACTACAACAGAATATCCTTTAGACTTAAAATAGTCCGTTGGATTTTCTTTTGAAATGGCTAAAACAAAGTCGCCTCCCCAGGCTCCTAAACTTTTTACTACGCCATTAAAATCTGGGAATAATGCTTCTTGAACGGTTTGAAGTTCTAAAACATTACTCATTTCTATTTCATGTTTTTGTAGTGCTATTGCAAACTCTTTTGGGTTCTTCGAGTGAACAATCGTCTCGGTTATTGAATCAATGACGACAATTGCCTTGTCAATTGCTCCTTGTTTATGCAGATATGAAGCAATTGCAGTTTTACTACTTTGTTTTCTATTAAGGTAGACAAAGAATATTTTCTCCGTAAAATCAGGATAAAAAGCAACTTTTTGAACGATTGGTTTGTCATCTACCAATTGATAAATAATAGCAGAATCATTTTGAGCACAAGCCAAATCATAACCACTGCCACCAAAACTCTTTTTAAGTAGTTGATAGGCATCAACCTCCAACCATTGTGCAATATTGTTTATTAATGTAGATGAGGTTCCCAATCCCCAGAATTTCGGAAAAGTTAATCGAGTTGTAATCTGGTAACCTTTAGATTGTGTAATAAAATTTGAATTTAATTGATAAGCTTCATGTAAAATGGCAATCAATATATTTTTCATGTTGTGAATTTCATCATATTGTTTTCTTTCAACAATAGATGAAAAAGGAATAGTTTCTTCAAACCAAATACTGCTATCATGATCATAACTTCTCCATTGAATCTGATTATCTAGCGCATCTTCAACAATTAAATTTTGACCAAATTTAGTCGGTAATGCAAGTGCTTTAGCTCCATCAAGGACCACATATTCCCCAGTGATTAATAGTTTTCCGTTACTATAAAATGTTTTTTTCATTGTCAATTCATTATTAGAAAGCATTTTTTGGTAATTTATTTTTACTTTCTTAAACTCTCAATTAATTCGACAACAGCAGCATGAGAGACAATGTTATTTTGAAAATGAGTGGTTATAATTTTTCGCTCCTCAGGACTTGCGTGATATTGATTTAGAATATTGTTTAAGTGCATTTTCATGTGCCCTTCTTGAATTCCTGTAGTAGTCAATGATCGTAACGCCGCAAAATTTTGTGCCAAACCTGTTACAGCAACCAATTGCATTAATTGGTGAGATGATGGCTTGCCAAGGATTTCCAATGCCATTTTTACCATTGGATGTAATGAAGTTAAACCACCAACCGTTCCCAAAGCTAAAGGAATTTCCATCCAAAATGTAAATATTCCTTTTTCAATCGTTGCATTGGATAAACTCGAATACTGTCCATTTCGAGAGGCATAAGCATGGACGCCTGCTTCTACAGCTCTAAAATCATTTCCGGTAGCCAAAACAACAGCATCGATACCATTCATGATGCCTTTATTATGAGTAACGGCTCTAAAAGGTTCTATTTGTGCGATTTTCACAGCTTGAACAAATTTTTCTGCAAACTCTTGAGGGTTTTGAATGTTTTTATCAGTTAAATCTTCTACTTTACATGAAACTTCGGCTCGAACGATACAATTTGGCACATAATTAGAAAGAATACTCATGATTACTTGAATATCTTTTTCTTCTTTCGAAAAACTATCAAAGTGTTGCGCTTCTTCTTTCAATGTGATTGCCAATTGCTCTAAACACGAATTGATAAAATTAGCCCCCATACTATCTTTGGTCTCAAAAGTAACATGCAATTGATAGTAGTGGTCTAACTCTTTGGTTTTGTTTCGTAATTCAATATCTAAAATTCCACCGCCACGTTTTTGCATATTTTTAGTGATGCTTTCGGTATTGGCAAAAAATTTAGATTTAATTTTGGTAAAAAAAGTGGCTAATTTTTCAACATCTCCTTTATAGAAAAAATGAACTTGACCAATCTTTTCAGAATTGAGCACTGTCGCTGTAAAACCGCCTCTAGTGCTCCAGTATTTTGCTGATTTTGCAGCTGCCGCAACCACCGAGCTCTCTTCTATAACCATAGGAATAGTAAAGTACTTACCATTTACCAAAAAGTTTGGCGCAATTCCCATTGGGAGATAAAAATTGGTAATTGTGTTTTCAATAAACTCATCATGAAGTTGTTGAAGTTTATCATCTTGATTCCAATATTGTTTTATGACTGAAATCGCTTCTTTCGGATTAGAAAAAAACTCCGAAGCAATCCAATTTATTTTATCTTCTTTCGATAATTTAGAAAACCCAGAAACCGCTTTATTCATAGTTCATTTTTAATGC
>CAISUR010000383.1 GCA_903888655.1 uncultured Bacteroidota bacterium
CCCGTAACTGCGGTTCTTGGTGGGTCAAAAGTTTCATCGAAAATTACAGTTATAGAAAACATTTTAGATAAAGTGGATCACATGATTATTGGTGGTGGAATGACTTTTACTTTTGTTAAAGCATTGGGTGGAAAAATTGGAGACTCTATTTGTGAAGATGATAAACAAGAATTAGCATTAGAAATATTGAAGAAAGCCAAAGAAAAAGGAGTCCAAATTCACATTCCAGTTGATGTAGTGGCGGCAAATGCTTTTTCAAATGATGCCGAAACACAAGTAGTTGACGTTCGTGAAATTCCAAATGGATGGCAAGGTTTGGATGCGGGTCCAAAATCTCTAGAAAATTTCAAAAAGATTATAATGGATTCTAAAACAATTCTTTGGAACGGTCCATTAGGAGTTTTTGAAATGGAAAAATTTGCTCATGGAACAATTGCTTTGGGAGAATTTATCGCAGAATCTACCGCTAACGGAGCCTTTTCACTTGTAGGTGGAGGAGATTCGGTTTCTGCAGTAAAGCAATTCGGATTAGAAGATAAAATGAGCTATGTTTCTACTGGAGGAGGTGCTATGTTAGAAATGTTGGAAGGAAGAATTTTACCTGGAATTCAAGCAATTTTAGACTAAACAATCGATTTTAACAATATTTAAACATTTAATACGTTATATGTCAGTAAGTTTGCACATTGCAAAATTATTGCCACTAATTATTGAAATACAAAAATGACTATAAAAAATAAAATCACAATTTTTCTTTTCATTATTTCTGCCACGTTTTATGGACAAGAAATAGTTAAAAATAATGATTCCATTATAAAGCAATTACCTAAAATCTCTTATTTAGATTCGATAAAATCGACTTTTGTTAATGACAAAGTCGCTTCTAGAATTGATAGTCTATGGATGCAAAATATAGCTTCATTAGACGGTTTCAATGAAATGATTTTAGATATCAAAAATGTTGACCTTGACCAGAAAGTAGATTATGAACTTTCAACAGATTTATTGAAAGAGCGATTAAAAAAAATGGATGAAAAATCGCCATTTCATATCGAGTATAATATTGGTTTGGAAAACGTTATCAAATCATTTTTAAAAAATAGAAAAAAAGGTTTTGAAAAATTATTAGGAATTTCTCAATATTATTTCCCGCTTTTTGAGGAAGAACTTTCTAAAAACAATGTGCCTTTAGAAATTAAATATCTTGCCGTTATTGAATCCGCATTGAATCCGAGAGCGGTTTCGCGCGTTGGAGCAACTGGATTGTGGCAATTTATGTTTCACACTGGGAAACAATATGGTTTAAATATTGATTCCTATGTTGATGAAAGAAGTGATCCTTTAAAATCAAGTCAAGTGGCTTCTCAATACCTAAATAACATGTATAAAATTTTTGGTGATTGGGATTTAGTCCTTGCTGCATATAACTCTGGTCCAGGAAACGTAGCAAAGGCAATTCGCCGTTCGGGAGGACAACAAAATTATTGGAACATTAGAAAAAATTTACCTAAAGAAACGCAAGGTTATTTACCAGCATTTTTAGCGACAATGTATATTTTTGAATATCATAAAGAACACGGAATCGTTCCCAATAAGGCAATTGCCAATTTATTTGCAACCGACACCGTTATGATAAAAAAGAGCATGACCTTTAAACAAATTTCAAGTTTATTAAATATTCCGGTTGCTGAAATTCAGTTTTTTAATCCTTCCTACCGAAGAAGTGAGATTCCTCATATCGGCGGACAATCAAATTTTTTAAGATTACCTAAAGACAAAATTGCGGTTTTTACTTCAAATGAAAATAAGATTTATGCTTATATTGACCATGAAGAAAATAAACGTGAACGACCAAATCAAATAAATCTTCCATCAAAACACAGCGATTCTACTCGTGCCATTGCAGATAGAGGAATTGGTGCCAAATCCAAAATACATAAAGTTCGACAAGGCGATAATTTGAAGAATATTGCAGATCAATATGCTGTTTCAGTAGAAGACATTAAGAAATGGAATCATCTTAAAAGCAACATGATTTCAAAAGGGATAAAACTTAAAATACGTTCGTCTGAAAGCATTGCTACAAAAGACAAAAATGAAATTATTAAACCTAGCGTAGTAGATTCTTCTAAAGAAAAAAACATTGCATTAGTTTCAAAAGAACCGAAAACCGAAAGGATCTTCAAAACCGAAAAAGTTGTTACTTATAAAGAAGTTACCAAAAAACATAAAGTGACAAAAGGAG
>CAISUR010000384.1 GCA_903888655.1 uncultured Bacteroidota bacterium
CATTTCCAATTACTTAATTCACTCCATAATATCTCCATCATTGTCCCGATTCTTGTAAATATATCTGTGAATATTAAAGGATTAGCGTATATAAATTTTAAATAATCATTATCGTCATCCTCATCTTCCGCTTCATCCTTTTTGATAGTTTCTTTCTTTGGTTCTTTTTTGGCTACTATTTTTTTGAAAGTTTTTCCATCATAAGAAAATTTCATAGAAGAATCGTTTTCTGGTAATCCAGAACCTACACTACTCATCTTAGATCCCTTACCTGGAGCAATTGATTTCAAGGATTGAACTGGACTCATAACATCTTGTAATTCTGAAATGGAATTAAAATCGGTAAACATAGAATAATTCATAATTCCTTTTTCTTCATTCATGACCATGTGCATGCTGAATTTTTCCATCTTTTTTATTTTTTCTTGCTCAGCGAGAGATAACTTTGCAATACTATCTTTTTTGGATGCAAACAATTCTTTAAACGTAAATGTGCTATCAATATCTTTGCGTTTTTTCTTTGAGGGATCATTTTTGGCATCTTCATTCGATTCAGATTTCATAGCACCACCAATCATCGACATCATTTGAGACCCATCAATTTCGTATGAAAATTTGCCAGAACCCTTATCGTTAAGAATCATTTTTTCTGTTATTGTACAACTTGAAACCGTAAAAATAAATAGTAAAGCTGTAAGTAATTTGATGTATCGCATTTTGTTTAAATTTTGTCAAATATAAAAAAAATAATATAATGAATTTACTGCTTAAAATTTCACACACAATTAAAACTTTAAACATTATACTTTTAAACTTTTAAACTAATATCTATCTTTGCAGGCTTAAAATATATACTATATGCAACTTTCTGAACAAGAAATCATTCGAAGAGAAAAACTTGATGCGTTACGTGCTTTTGGAATTAATCCTTATCCCGCAGATTTATTTCCTGTAAATCATACTTCCAAACAGATTAAGGATCATTTTGAAGAAGGAAAGAAAGTTATAGTTGCAGGAAGATTAATGAGCGTTCGAGATCAAGGAAAAGCTTGTTTTGCTGAACTTCAAGATAGTGAAGGTAGAATACAAATGTATTTCAATCGAGATGTAATTTGTCCTGATGAAGATAAAACAATTTATAATCAAGTTTTTAAAAAGCTCACCGATTTAGGAGATTTCATTGGCGTTGAAGGCGAGCTTTTTACTACAAAAGTTGGGGCACAATGTATTCGTGTTGATAAATTTACATTTTTAAGTAAAACATTACGCCCGTTACCACTTCCAAAAGTTGATGAAGATGGAAAAGTTCACGATGCCTTTAATGATGCTGAATTGCGCTATAGAATGCGTTATGTAGATTTAGTAGTAAATCCAAATGTGAAAGAAGTTTTTATCAAAAGAACAAAATTGTTCACGGCAATGCGTAATTTCTTCAATGAGGCTGGTTATATGGAAGTTGAAACCCCTGTTTTACAATCCATTGCAGGCGGTGCAGCTGCGCGTCCTTTTATAACACATCATAACAGTTTAGATATTCCATTATACATGAGAATTGCTAACGAATTATATCTTAAAAGATTGATCGTTGGTGGTTTTGATGGCGTTTATGAATTTTCTAAAAATTTCAGAAATGAAGGGATGGATCGAACTCATAATCCAGAATTTACTGCTATGGAAATCTATGTAGCTTACAAAGACTACAATTGGATGATGGAATTTACTGAAAACTTATTACAATATTGTGCAAATGAAGTTAATGGAACTACTGAAACAACTTTTGGAGAACATAAAGTAAACTTCAAGGCCCCATATAAAAGAGTTACAATGACACAATCTATAATTGATTTTACTGGTTTTGATATTTCTGGAAAAAGTGAATCAGAATTATTTGAAGCTGCCAAATCAATGGGAATAGATGTTGATGTAACAATGGGTAAAGGAAAATTGATTGATGAAATTTTTGGAGCTAAATGTGAAGGAAATTACATCCAACCAACATTTATTACAGATTACCCTATAGAAATGTCTCCTTTATGTAAAGTACATAGAGATAATCCTGAATTGACAGAGCGTTTTGAATTAATGGTTTGTGGAAAAGAAATAGCTAATGCTTATTCTGAATTGAATGATCCAATCGACCAAAGAGCTCGTTTTGAAGCGCAATTAAAATTAGCAGAGCGTGGTGATGATGAAGCTACTCAATTTATTGACAATGATTTCTTAAGAGCTTTAGAATATGGTATGCCGCCAACCTCTGGATTAGGAATTGGTATGGATAGATTGATAATGTTTTTAACCAATAATCAATCGATTCAAGAAGTGTTATTCTTCCCACAAATGCGTCCTGAGAAAACTGTCCCTAAAACAAAGGAGTTAAATGAGCTACAAAAAAAGGTTTATTACACATTTATTACTTATAAAGATGTTGAAGATAAAATGCCTTTAAATGATTTAAAAATAAGAGTTGATTTATCTGGTAAAAAATGGGATAGTACTGTAAAAGAGCTCACTAGAGACATGTTTGTAAAGATATTCAAGGACTTAGAAGACAATTTATATATTGAAGATGTTGCAAAACTAGAGATTGATAAATCTGATAATGAATACGAAATATTTTAGCTTTAAAAATATTAAGTACATACTACATACTCATTGTAGGTGGTCTTCGG
>CAISUR010000385.1 GCA_903888655.1 uncultured Bacteroidota bacterium
TAAATTTTGAAGTGCAAAGATAACATCGTCTTTTGGATATTTGGTCAACTTTTGAATATCCCTCGAGTTCAATTCTTGAATTTTTAGTAAACTAAATATTTTGTCTTCTAAAGTTACGGTGTCTGATTTTGTTTTGTTTTTAGTAATGCAATACGAACATACGCCGCAATCCTCCTTTACAATTTCGCCAAAATAGTTTAACAGCAGTTTGTTTTTACAGATTTTTTCTTCTTTGATATAATGCAACACTGATTTTAGTTGCTCTGTTTTTAGTTTATTTTGAGCTTCTAGATATTTGGCTACTCGGCTGATGGTGCGTTCGTCTTCTCTAACTTCATTGAAGGTAATCGTTGCATCATTATTTTTAGCATGCAATTCAATGATTCCTTTTTCATTTAATTTGTGAAGTATTGCCATCACTTTATTTTCTTCTGAATTAGATTTTTTGGCAATTAATGAACTATTTATGCTGGATTGTGCTTCATACACTCCGGGATTGGTTCGTAAAATGGTTAGAATTACCTCTTCGTCTTGAGGATTCAAACTCGTATAGCGAATCACTTCTTTCGATGGAATGATAAATTGTAGCGTTAACTTCTCTGAAAATTCTTGCGATAAACTGATGATGCCTTGTCTGTCAAGAAACTGCAACGCATTATACACTTTTAAAACCGAGAAGTTGTATTTGGTACAGAAATGATTGATGTTAAAACTGAATTTTTCATCAATTCCTTCACCGTAAGCAATTTGAAAGTAATTGCATAATTTGATAAAAACTAAATTCAAAAAGGTTTTATCAGAAAGAATGCTTAAAAATTGTGCTTCCACATGAATGACATCGGATGGATTGGTAAGTAAAATAGCAAATGCCTTTTCACCGTTTCGACCGGCACGTCCCGCTTCTTGATAGTAGTTTTCAAGATTGGGTGGAATGTGTAAATGAATGACGGTTTTTACATTGGCTTTGTCGATTCCCATTCCAAACGCATTGGTGGCGACTATGATTTGTACTTTTTCGTCCATCCACATTTTCATGTGGCTTTCTTTATCTTTGGATGACAATCCGCCGTGATAATAAGTTGCCGAAAATCCCAATGTTTCCAATTGTTTTACTGTTTCAGAACAGGCTTTTCTATTGGTTACATAAATGATTGAAGGTTGTGGATTCTTTTTTAAGATTTGCTCGATCAAATGCAATTTGTCTTCTACATTAAAAACCATATAGGCAAGATTTTCTCTGGCAAATGATTTGGTGTAAATGGCTGGATTCTTGAGTTGTAATTGAGTGATGATATCTTCTTGAACTCTTTTGGTTGCTGAAGCCGTTAATGCCAAAAAAGCAACGTTTGGGAAATATTCTTTTAGTTTGGATATCTTCAAATAAGCTGGTCTAAAATCGTGACCCCATTGCGAAATACAATGCGCTTCATCAATGGCAATCAGATTTATGGGAAGGTTTTTTATACGTTCTAAAATCCAGTCATTTTGTAATCGTTCGGGCGATAAGTATAGGAATTTGTAATGTCCGTATTGACAATTGTCTAATAAGTCTATAATTTCATCAGAGGAAATTCCACCAGTTAATGCTATAGCTTTGATTCCTTTGTTTTGTAGGTTTATAACTTGATCTTTCATCAACGCAACCAACGGTGAAACGACCAAACAAATGCCGTCCATGATCATGGGAGGAACTTGAAAAGTAATCGATTTTCCGCCCCCAGTTGGCATTAATCCAAACGTATCTTTGCCTGCTAGAACAGCATTTATAATGTCTTCTTGCGGAGTTCTAAACGCATCGTAGTTCCAATATTTTTGAAGAATTTCTAACGGTTTAGACATTTTAAATCAATTACGAATTAGGAATTAAAAATTTGAAATATTTCGTAAAAGTAGTAAAAACAATACATTACAGTTGCTTTAGAATAAAATCTATTCGTTCGTCAACAGTTCCTTTGGGTACTTCAATCAATTGGTATCCATAGGTTTGATACGTTTCAGTAAGATGGTTGTAAATGAGTTTGGCTTGTTCAAAATTTTCATAACGTTCGTCATCGCTTACATAAATTTCTTCCCAAGGCGGGAGAATGAATATTTTGCTATAGCTATGTTCACGACACGCTTGATCAAAAAAAGCAGGATAACTATCACCAATATAGTGCATATAAGCCAAGACATCGGGAATTCCTCGATCAAGAAATACAACCTGATGAGGTTCTGCAATGGCGTTTTGAAATTGTTTTTTTCGTCCTTCTAATAATAATTCGCTAAAAAGTAACGGGTTTTCGAGAAACAATTGTTCGATACCTTGTTTTTTGGCTTCCATGGTTACTTCGCGCGAAATCTCGGGATAACAGCAATATCCTTTGGTAATTAAACCATCAATAATTGTTGTTTTTCCGGTTCCGGGACCACCAATAATGACTACAATTTCTTTTTGCAAAATTTTTGAAATAAGGCGCAAATTTATTGAATTGTTTTAGATAATAGGAATGTTTTGAATTTAATTTATTAGATTTGTTTTGATGTTGATTGTTTACGAAAATTATAATTGCAATATCGTAAATAGAATTAAGAAATAAACGTTCTGGTAAGAATGTTAAAACAACCAAAGTTGTGTTTGTAA
>CAISUR010000386.1 GCA_903888655.1 uncultured Bacteroidota bacterium
GCAGAATATTTTCTTGACTATGCAAAAAAAGTTGCATTAGGAAAAAGGTTGTATTACTATTTAAACCATGTTGTTGAATTCCCTACCTTATTTATAGATTCTGATATTATTTTTTATACAAAAGCATCAACTATTGAGTTTATAATTCAAGAAGACGTAAATGGTTGGTATTTGCCCGACTCTGATTGGGGATGCTTAGATTCAAGATACAAGCTATTTCAACCTAGACAAGTTTATCAAGTAAATGGAGGTTGTTTTATGCTTAATAAAAACCTATCTGAAATGAAAGGTGGTCTTGATTTTTTTAAAAGTTTGAATAAGAGATATGAATATTTTAGTGATCAGAATATTTTTCATATTTTACTGAGAGATAATGGTTTTTTACCGTTTGATCCTAGGCTTTTTATTTTAGACTCTACAGACCAATTTGATTTTTCGTATAAATACCATCCTAAAGATATTGCCATTAGGCATTATACAGGCCCTGTCCGTCATAAAATGTGGCAGAAAGACTACAAATGGCATTTATCTCTAAAATAGGTTATGAAAAGAGGAATTTATTTAGTCGCAAATCATAAAAGTCAAAAACTTTGTGCCAATTTAATATACTCAATTCGCGAAAGTGGATGTCTATTGACAATTTATGTTATCCATTTTGGTGGAAAAAAAATTGACTCTACGTATATATTAAATAATGTTGAATATTTGATGCCAGAAGAATTTTCTCAAAAAGCTTTAAATTTTATTTCAGAGTTGAGAACTGTATTAATGGATTGCCCTTTGGGATATCTATATAGGTTTTTGCCATTATTTCATGATTGTGATGAATTTTTATACTCTGATAATGATATTGTTGCTTTGACTAATTGGGAAACGCTATTCAGTTACATAACTGATTATGACATTGTTCATGCAGATGAAGAATACACAACACATGGACGTTTCAATCACGATAAGCCAGAAGAAATTAAAAATATATTTGGTCCTCATGCTCTAGAAGCTGCAATAACTGCGGGACATTTTGTAATAAAGAAAAGTGACAAGATTGTAGAAGATATGCGCATTGCAATGTCTTGGTTTAAATCTAATCCTGAGATTCCGAAAAAGCATGATCAGGCTTTATTGCATATTGCTTCCCTAATTGGAGGGTGGAAAGCTTTAAATTTATGTAAACCTCCTAATAATTGGCTAAGTTCATGGTCTGGTGATTACCGAAATTCACTTCATTTGATTACTTCAATTAATTCAGAAATTAAGAGGTCAATTTCTCATATACACTTTTCTGGAAGTGTTCCTAAAGGCAACTTACCAATGGAAGATCTTTTGTTATCAAATTTATCAAACAAGTCAAGATTAAATACGTATTCAATGTCGTGGAGTAAGGAACATTTTGCTATAAATCTTATATCAGGTAAAATAAAAAAAATAAAAAGAAGACTAATTAGAATTTTCAAAACCAGCATTGCAAATAAATAATATTTAAATGGGAGCAGTTGTTTGTACTTTATTTGAGGGTGATTATCATCAAGGTGTGGGCGCATTGACTAATTCGTTATATAAGTGTGGCTTTAGGGGGGATATATTTGTTGGATTTAGAGGAAAGTTGCCAAATTGGGCTTCCGCTGCTATCGATAGCAAAGGTTTTTTTTGGGAAAATGCAAAATCAATTTATCCTGCTACAGGACTCAGTATTCATTTTCTGCCATTACAAACAAATTACCATTTTACCAATTTCAAGCCTGATTTCATGCTTCAATTATTAGATGGACCAGCTAAAGGTGCGAATAGTATTTTTTATTTTGATCCAGATATTGTTCTTGTCGCTCCTTTTGATTATCTAGTTGA
>CAISUR010000387.1 GCA_903888655.1 uncultured Bacteroidota bacterium
CATTACATAAGTTCAGAAGTATTAAGTTTAGATGGGTTACAAGAAATTATTGCGCATCATAAAACATTAGAACTTTCAGAAGAAGCAAAAGTTAATATTCAAAAATGTCGTGAGTATTTAGATAAAAAAATGGCATCTCACGATGCTCCGATTTATGGCATCAATACCGGCTTTGGTTCGCTTTGTAACGTAAAAATTTCCAACGATAATTTATCGCAATTACAAGAAAATCTTGTGAAATCGCATGCTTGTGGCACGGGAGATGAAGTACCACACGAAATTGTAAAAATAATGTTGTTGCTTAAAATACAATCCTTAAGTTATGGATATTCAGGAGTGCAATTAATAACCGTGCAACGTTTAGTTGATTTTTATAATTATGATATTTTACCGGTAATATACAATCAAGGCTCGCTAGGAGCAAGTGGTGATTTAGCACCGTTGGCACATTTGTCATTGCCTTTATTAGGAGAAGGCGAAGTATTTTACGAAGGACTTCGTCAACCTGCACAAAAAGTATTACATAAAATGGGATGGCAACCCATAGTATTGCAATCCAAAGAAGGTTTAGCACTTTTAAACGGGACACAATTCATGAGCTCTTACGGATGTTATGTTTTGCTTAAAGCGATGAAATTTTCTTATTTAGCCGATGTCATTTCGGCCATATCATTAGAAGGTTTTGATGGAAGAATCGAACCTTTTAATGAATTAATCCATTATGTTCGTCCGCACAAAGGGCAAGTTGTAACTGCAAAACGAATGACGGAATTGTTGGAAAACAGTGAGATTATAGCACAAGAAAAACAACATGTACAAGACCCTTATTCTTTCCGTTGTATTCCTCAGGTACATGGTGCTTCTAAAGACACTATTGAATATGTAAAGAAAGTATTCAAAACCGAAATCAATTCGGTTACAGACAATCCAAATGTTTTTGTGGGTGAAGATGTTATCATTTCAGGCGGTAATTTCCATGGACAACCATTAGCATTAGCATTAGATTTTCTTGGAATTGCTCTCGCAGAATTAGGAAGTATTTCTGAAAGAAGAACCTATCAATTGATATCTGGATTAAGAGGATTACCTGCATTTTTAGTAAGTAATGCTGGATTAAATTCGGGCTTTATGATTCCGCAATACACAGCAGCTAGTATAGCAAGTCAAAATAAACAATTAGCAACACCAGCAAGTGTTGACAGCATTGTGTCTAGTAACGGACAAGAAGACCATGTTTCAATGGGAGCCAACGCAGCAACAAAATGTTTGCGAATTATGGAAAACCTAGAATGTATTTTAGCTATCGAATTGTTGAATGCTTCTCAGGCAATTGAATTTAGAAGACCATTGCAATCAAGTGATTTTATTGAAATGTTTTTAAAGTCGTATCGAGAAGAAGTGCCTTTTGTTGAAGAAGATAGAATTCTACATTATGACATCCAAAAATCAATAGAATTTTTAAATAGTTTTTTGATTGATTTGGAGGAATAAATAAAATTTAAAAAATAATCATAAATTTGTAGTAACCATATTGGTATAAATTATTTTTTTTAAATAGCTTGTATCAATTATTAACTAACCAATTAAAATTTTTAATTTATGAAAATTGCAACTATTATTGTTCGAATTCTTGTAGGGGCATTTATGCTATTTGCATCGATAACCTATTTTTTTCATTTGGTTCCAGAACCAAGTTTTACTGGAGACATGAAAACCTTTAATGAAGGTTTATCAGCTTCAAAATACCTTATGCCACTAGCTAAATCGGTTGAGCTTATTTCCGGCTTAACCATAATTAGTGGTAAATTTATGAAAATTGGAGCCGTAATTTTAGTTCCTATTACATTAAATATTTTATTGATAAATGTATTTCTAATGCCAGAAGGAATTCCAATTGCAGCTACTTTGCTATTAGGAAATTTATTTTTATTATATTCAAATTGGAATAGCTATAAATATTTATTTACAGTCTAAATTTAAAAAAAACTCAAAATCCAAA
>CAISUR010000388.1 GCA_903888655.1 uncultured Bacteroidota bacterium
GAGTGACTGGAGTTCAGACGTGTGCTCTTCCGATCTAAGCTGCCGCCGCAGTATTTGTGGGTCTTCCTACTTGTGATTGAGACTTTGGAAGAGTGGTTAGCGCAAACTGAAAATCGGCAGCAATTCTCTCCCACAATGAGTCATTACTTAAAGCTCTGTTACTAATATTGGCGTAGTTATTTGTGTTAACTGTTTCATCAATAAAAGGAATGTATTTAAATAATATCTTTAATTGAAAATACCAGTGTCCCCTAAGAAAACGCATTTCTGCCTGTTCAGCTTTTTTTGATGGATAATCAGTTTCAGATACATTATTAAGATTTGTAAGCGCAGCATTTACTCTGGATATTGCTGTATAATATTGAAACCATTGTCCATCAAGATTGCCTAAATCGCTACGTTGGTTTACAAATATTTCACCAAAATAAAACTCCTGAATGTCCGACTCGTCACGACCACCTTTATAAGCATCTCCAGATCTTACACTACCATAATTCCATAAACTCCATGGTGTATAATAATGGTCGTTGCCTAGAGAGGAATAAGCCGCAGTTACTAACTGCTCAGTACCAGAAGCTACTTGAGATTGACTCAATTGCCCCTTAGGAGATACATCCAAAAAGTCTTTTTTACAAGAAACTATTGTTACTATAAAAAGTAAACTCAATATTTTTTTCATGATAATATTTTTTATTATTTTAAATTATTAGAATGTGATTTTTGCACCCCCAGTAAGCATTGTTGGAATAGGATACCCAAAAGTTGGTGTTTCTGGATCAACTCCAGTAAATCCTTTAGCTTTGATAGTAAACAAATTCTGACTACTTAGATAGAAGTAAATATTATTTGCCCATAACTTACTAATTGCTTTTTGTGGCAAAGTGTATCCTATTTGCAAATTCCTAAGTTTCATATAAGCTCCGTTTTCAATGAAATAAGTAGAAAATCTTGTTTCATTATTTCTATCGGTAAGTGTTAATCCTGGGATAGAAGAATTAGGGTTAGTAGTAGACCAAGCTTGTAATAATCGTGTACCCTTATTTGAACCAGTTTCATTGATACTCCAAAAATCTGTCATTGATTTTACGCCATATACATTTACATCTGTATGACCAATTCCTTGGAAAAATAGAGTTATATCTAATCCTTTATACTCAAAATTAAAATTAATTCCATAACTGTAATCTGGCGTTGGATTTAGAATCCATGTTTGATCTTTAGAATCAATTACTCCATCACCATTCAAATCTTTATATCTTATTCTTCCCAAACCTTTTCCAAGTTGGTCAGCAGAATTGGCAACCTGGTTGGTGGTAGTAAATAAACCATCAGCAACATATCCATATCCTGACCCCCATGCATGTCCTAAAATATTATCGGTTGTGCCATTACCACCGTAATTATTAACTACTTCTTGAGGCAAAGTGGTTATTTTATTTCTATAAGTAGCAATATTTCCTGTAATATCAAAGTTTACTGCTGATGCAATTTTTCCTTTATACCCAAGTAATAATTCAAGTCCTTTGTTTTCCATGGAAGCACCATTTACCCATCTGTTACCACCTTCACCAATTACAGCTATATAAGCTGGTTGAACTAGCATGTCTGATGTGGTTTTTATGAAGTAATCTACTGAACCGTAAATATTTTGATTAAAAAAACCAAAATCTAATCCAAAGTTTGATTGTGTTGTTGCCTCCCATCTTACAGCGTCATTACTTTTTTGTACCAACTGATAACCTGATGGCAGACTACCTGAACCTACACCAGATAAATCATATGCAGTACCATTTGGAGTACCCCATGTTGGGTCTCCTCCTGTATAATTAGTTTGATAAAGTGTCTGATTAGCTGTAACGCTTATATTGTCTTGATTACCTGTTTTACCCCAACCATATCTTAATTTTAAATCAGAAATATTATGGAAATTATCTTTAATAAAATTTTCTTTATTTAGCTTCCATCCAAAGCTAAGTGCTGGAAATAAACCAAATCTGTTGTTTACCCCAAATCTTGATGACCCATCATTACGCAGGGTTACAGAGGCAAGATATTTTTGATTGTATGCATAGTTTATTTTGCCAAAATATGATACTAAATGTACTTCACTTGCAGAACCACCATTATCTCTTTGACCAGTAGCCGCATCTAAATACATGTAATTTGGGTCTTGACTAGCAAAACCTTCTGCCTTTGCCCAAGTTGATACCGTATTAAATTTAATTGCCTCAGAACCAACTATCGCATCTAGAGAATGTTTTGCCTTTTCAAATTTATAATTTAAGGTATTGGTCCAAGTAAGTTCTGTTGATGTCCAATGATTCATTGTAACATAATTATTTGGATTATTCAAATAACCTGATACGTATGCCAGTTGCATATTTCTTTGATCAAAAACACCTTCATTTAAGCCCAAACTAGATTTGAGATGTATATTTTTAAATACTTCTAAATCTGCAAAAGCATTACCAAAAAGCCTTATATAATTATAATGGTTTTGTTTATTGTCTTCCAAAAGTCTTGCTGGGTTTTGCCTATCATTCATTCCTCCAAATGGCCCCCCCCAACCAATTCCGTCAATTGTATGAACTGGAATAATTGGCAAAGCTTGTAATGCAGGGTTTAAAACACCTGGATCTTGTACTTCTTGAGTAGTATTTGCAGTAAAGTTTTCTCCGATTAATAATTTATCATTAATCAATTTATAATCAGAATTTAGGCGAACTGATATTCTTTTAAATTCAGTAGTTTTTACTATCCCTTTATTGTCAGTATAGTCCGCAGAAAACATTGTATTTCCTTTATCAGTTCCTCTTGAAACAGACAAATCATATGTTTGAGAGTATGCTACTTGTGAAATTTGATTATACCAGTTTGTATTTGCCGTTTTCATTGTTTTGGTGGTAGTATCAACATATCCAGGAAGTGAAATTTGATTCAATTTATAATTTCCATTAGCATCTACACCTGTAGTAAATCTATAATCTAAATATTGACTTAGCGGTGATCCTCCGTATAACACGGCATCGTTTGCACTTGCCTGCCAAACAGCCCTTCCATAACCCTGTGCATCCAACACACCTAATTTAGTATTATAATAAGAATAAGAATTTCTTGCATTTGCCGTAACCTGCAAAACGCCCTTTTTAGCCTTTTTGGTAGTTATTATAATTACTCCGTTTGATGCCCTAGACCCATAAATTGAAGCAGCTGATGCATCTTTTAATACTTGAATAGTTTCAATATCATTTGGGTTAAGTTCGTGCATACCAGCGGTAGTAGCAACTCCATCAATAACATATAATGGGTTAGTACCATTTATAGAGCCAATACCTCTAATATTAATTGACACATTAGAACCACTTGGTGAACCATCGGTATATAGAATCATTCCTGGCACTCTTCCTTGTAGCGCCTGAATAGGGTTATTGTTTGGCATTTTCTTAAGCTCATTTACGTTAACTACCGTAACAGCTCCAGTTAAATCTGCTTTCTTTTGAGATTGATAACCAGTAACCACAATTGCTTCCAAATTGCTAATAGATTCCTCCATTTCAATTTCAAATTTCTGCTTTGCATTGGTAATTTTAAGCGTCACTGTAAGCATTCCTACATAAGTAAAACTGATAGAATCACCAACATTAGCACTAATTGTAAACTTACCGTTGTTATCTGTTGCTGTTGTACTAGAATTAGTTTGTACAGTAACCCCCGATAAAGGAGTTTTTAAATTTCGATTGAAAACTTTACCTGTAATAGGAATTTGTTGAGAATTTGCTCCTAGTACTCCTAGTATGAGCATTGAAAAGACAAGCCAATTTTTTTTCATAAATGCATTTTTAATTGATTAAATAATAGTTGTTTTTTTGAGTTTGAGTATAAAAAAAGGCAGTTTGCATTGAGACGACTCAAGTTCACTTGTTACAATTCTCAAGCAAGTTAAACTAAAGGGTTCCTGAAAGCACACTTGCAAATCGGGTAACTTTTTTTTCATGTTAGCAATTTTTAAATGATTAAATGTTATTGGGGTTGAAATTTATTTGACAACTTATTCTTTTGAATCAAGGTTTCTATTTCTTCGGTTTTATACTCAGGGCATGCACCAGTATATGTAGCTATCAAAGCCCCCAAACCCGAAGCAAACTCCAATGCTTCGTTTGGGGAGCTATTAGTAATAAGCTTAGATAACAAGGCAGCCAAAAAAGAATCGCCACTACCCACAGTATCCCTTACCTTTATTGGGAACCCAGGGTGTGCATAAAATACACCATCTACAATTAGCAATGCACCATCCCCACCTTTTGTTACTACAATATTTTCTATGTGGAAAACATCCTGTAGCATCTTTATCCTTTCGAATTCAGATTTGTAATCAGAAATCCAACCTGTTATCAACTCTAATTCTAATAAATTAAGTTTTAGTAAATTAGCGTTTGACAATAAATCTTTGACAACTTCTTTGTTATAATGAGGTGGGCGCAGATTAATATCTACTACCTTATAATTGTTTTGTATTTCAAGCAACTCATAAAGAGTTTTTCTAGAAACTTCTGAACGGGTAGCCAAACTGC
>CAISUR010000389.1 GCA_903888655.1 uncultured Bacteroidota bacterium
TGCAAAAGAAGTAACATTAAATACGGCATTAAGTACAAATAACTTTAAAGAAACTAAATTTAATATTTATCCAAATCCATCAAAAGGGTTGGTTTATATTAATACATTGGAACCAGTTTCTGTTGAGGTGATTGATGTTCTGGGGAAAATTGTCTTTTCTGCAAAAAATATTAGCAACGCTGGAAATATAGATATTTCTTCATTGCAAAAAGGAGTTTATTTAGTTAAGGTTTCAAACGAAAGTGGTTCTGAAACTAAAAAAATAATTTTAGATTAAATACTATGAAAAAATTGTATGTTTTACTTTTTAGTTTGGTTTTTAGTTTAGGTTTTAGTCAAATGACTTTAAAAAAACTTGATGGAACTACAATTAATGATGGTGATGTTTTTACTTTTACTGTTGTGGCGACTGGTACATCTGCATCTGATTTTGGTTTTGTGATTGGAAACACCTCAGCATCCACAATAACGGTTAAATCTAAATGTACAAGTATGACAAATACTTTAGGCAACAATGTTATTTATTGTGTTCAGCCAAATTGTATTAGTAGTTTAGTTGTTGGAAATGCTTTTCCTTCAGCTGGAGCCATAATTCCTGCTGGAGGGACAAACGGAAATTTTGATCACTTCGAAAATTTGGATTCAGGTATTAACACTAGTTTAAATGTAGAATATGTTCTTAAATTCTATCAAGTTGACCATAGTGGTAATGAAATAGGAACTCCAATTTCTTTTACTTATAGATATACTCCTGCTTTAAGTGATGTTAGTTTTGAAAGCATTAAAAATATTGGAATTGTTTTACAATCTAATTTAATTCAATCCAATATAGAATTAGCTGTTGCTAATAAAACCGAAATGAAACTTTATAGTTTATCAGGTCAGTTAATTAGAAATGAGAATTTAGTAGCAGGTAACCAATCTATTGACATATCTAATTTAGCTTCAAATATTTATATTCTACAATTTAAAAACGAACAAGGACATGAAGCGTCTATTAAAATTGTAAAAAAATAAATTATATATAGATATCTAAAAAGCCTCATTATTATGATGATAATGAGGCTTTTTTATTGACTAATTTTACGAGTAGTTAAAAAGTAGTATTCAACGATAACGAAACCCCTGAACTTTCAGGTACATACCTACATACGCCTCCTACACACAATAATCCTCCTCTCTGTCTTCCATAATTTAACGCTATTCGAGTTGAATTCTTTCTAAAGGCACTACCAATATTATAATAATGATTTCTTAAATAATCTACATCATTCCCATAATTATATAAATCTGATGAATATATGGAAAATTTAGAGTTTAAATTCAATTCGACAGTTGCTCCAGCCCAATTCTTCTTATCATGGTCAGCCCATAAATGTTCACCGAGAACTCTTAATGAGCGAGTATTAGTAAATTTATAGGTTGCTTCTGCTGCGAGAATATTAGAATTGATCTCACCAGTGGTTCCCTCAACTAATTTTTTATTATAATACTGATTGATATAACTGAAAATAGATTGCCATTTTGAATTCCATTTTTTAGTAATTTCAATATTTGCGTCAGTAAAATAACGCTTACCAAATCCAAGAAAATCAGTTTTGTAATCTTGTGGATTATAAATATAGAAAGTGCCACCCAAAGCATTCCAATTTGAAAAATTTAAGGCAACTTTAGTTCCATTTTTACCGCCAAATGTTGTGCCTTTTTTAAAATCATAAAAAACGTCTATTTGACCTCCAATTTCTCCAGCTTTTACTATATCATTATCTATAATTGCTACTTTAGGTTGTGCTTGATATACATATATATTTGCTAAATTATAATGATGTTGCTTTGTTAAACTTGGAATAAAGTTGATGATTCGGTCATTGTACAGATTTCCATTAGCACCTCGTTCAGAAAAGAAACTCATATTTTCAATTCTTCTAAAAGTAGCATCAATCCCAAATCCTTTTTTAGAATATCCAGTATTCAATAATAAGGCATTCCCTGGTTTTATTAATGAATTACTTATTTGATTTTGAATCTGAACTACAGCATCTTTACTTTTGTAATCATATTCAGTTGTTAAATAAAAAGATTTGTGATTAAAATTTAATCGCCCAGCATAACAATTGGTTAAACTTGGAAAATTAGGATTAATAATATCTGTTTGTTCATCTCTGCCAACATAAGTCAAGCCGATTGAAAGTTCAGATATTTTATACTTTAACATTTTAGAAAGTCCAATTTCAGAATCCAAGCCATATATTTTACCTTTAGAAACATCAAAACCAGTTCGTTGTTGTCCATATATTGATTTTAAAGTCAAGAATTCAGTTGGTTTGTAAATAAATCGCAAACCTCTAAGAGCATTATTTATTCCTAAAGCTCGATCTTCCCAGCTTCTAAAAAGTAATCCACTGCCAAATTGGTCGTAGAAATAACCAGCAGTTAGGTCTATTTTTTCATTTTTGTATTGGACAAAATAGGTTGCGATATTAGTATGCTCATATTTCGGATTCATACTTAATAAAGCATTTTTTTCATAAGCTTCTCCTTGAATTCCTGCCGACCAATTAGCATATTTATAATTTAAAAAAAGATAGTTGTTAGATCGTAAAGGATCCTCAGGATGAGCTGTTGGATTATTAAATTCATCTTTTAATCCTTTGTCGTTGAGATACCATTGAGAGTTTGATTCAAAGCCACCAAAAACATTTGATTTATTTTGTGAAAATAAAGTAAAAGGAAGTAAAAATAAAATTAATTGAGTAATTGATAATTTCATAGTTTAAAGTGTCTTCAGTTTTTGGAACAATTCTGTTTCATTACCGGGTACATATCCATTTTGAATATGTACAATTTTGTTGTTCTTTACTACAACAGTATAAGGAATATTCACAATTGAAAGTGCTCTTTTTAGGTCTTGATTAGTATCTAACAATATTTGATATTCCCATCCTTTACCATTAACTAATGGTTTTACTCTTTTTTGAGTTCTAGAATCGTCAGTTGCTATGGCTATGACTTCAATATTTAAACTTTTTTTCCAA
>CAISUR010000390.1 GCA_903888655.1 uncultured Bacteroidota bacterium
ATAAAAAATAATCCAGCAAATATCAATTGACCTTTTGAAAACATAGTGTTTGATTTTTTACAAAATTAGTCTTTTGAAACTATACTAAGTAGGTTAATTATATAAATTCAAATTATATTCCTGCAATAGCTTTTATTTCTTCAATAATTCTTAAAGCCAAAACATCTGCATCTGCTTGAGTTGGTGCCTCGGTATAGATTCTAATTATTGGTTCTGTGTTGGATTTTCTTAAATGCACCCACTCGGTAGCAAAATCAATTTTTACGCCGTCAATAGTATTGATTTCCTCATTTTTATACTTTTCGGTCATGGCTACTAAAATGGCATCCACATCAATTTGAGGGGTCAATTCAATTTTGTTTTTACTCATATAATATTGAGGATAGCTGGCTCTCAATTCGGCTACGGTCATATTTAAACTAGCCAAATGCGTTAAAAACAAGGCAACGCCTACCAAACTATCTCGACCGTAATGTGACTCTGGATAAATAATTCCGCCATTTCCTTCTCCTCCAATAATGGCATTGGTTGATTTCATGAGAGTAACAACATTAACTTCACCTACAGCGCTCGCTTGGTAACTTCCGTTATATTTGTTGGTAATATCACGCAACGCACGAGAAGAACTCATATTTGAAACCGTATTTCCTGGAGTTTTGCTTAACACATAATCAGCACAAGCGACTAAAGTATATTCTTCACCAAACATTTCGCCATCGTTAGAAATAAAAGCCAAACGATCAACATCTGGGTCTACTACGATTCCAAAATCTGCTTGTTCATCAACTACCAATTTACAAATATCACCTAAATGCTCTTTCAAGGGTTCTGGATTGTGGGGAAAATGTCCGTTAGGTTCGCAATATAATTTCACGCACGCTACTCCCATTTGCTCCAACAATTTAGGAATAATAATTCCTCCTGATGAATTAACACCATCTACAACCACTTTAAATTTTTTCTTTGCCACTGCTTCGGCGTCTACCAATGGTAAATTCAATACTTCATCAATATGTATATCCATATAAGCATCGTTCACCGTTATGGTTCCTAATGAATCTACATCTGAAAAATCAAACGCTTCCGATTCGGCAATTTCTAAAATCAATTCGCCTTCTTTCCCGCTTAAAAATTCGCCTTTAGCGTTCAATAACTTCAGTGCATTCCATTGTTTTGGATTGTGAGAAGCCGTAAGAATTATTCCTCCATCTGCTTTTTCTAAAGGTACTGCAATTTCAACGGTTGGCGTGGTTGAAAGTCCTAAATCAATAACATCAATACCTAAACCTAGTAGGGTATTCATCACTAAATTGTGAATCATGGGGCCTGATATGCGCGCATCACGACCGATAACTACTTTTAATTTTCTTCCTTCTTCCAACGTACCGCTTCCTGCTTTCAAAAAAGTTCCATAAGCAGAAGCAAATTTTACGGCATCAACGGGAGTTAAATTATCGCCAACTTTTCCGCCAATAGTTCCACGTATTCCTGATATTGATTTTATTAGAGTCATTTGAATATTAGATATTAGATATTAGATATTAGATATTAGATATTAGATTTAGAGTTGCAAATATACTAATTTGGAATTCTAATTAAAATTACTAATTTGGTCAAATGAATTTCCTAGCACACATTTATCTTTCTGGAGACAATGATTTACTCAAAATAGGGAATTTCATGGCAGATAGTATTCGTGGAAATTCCTATTTAGATTACCCAGATGAATTGCGCAAAGGAATTCTTTTGCACCGATCTATAGACTCGTTTACTGATGCGCATCCCATTTACAGAAAAAGCAAACACCGATTGCATGAAAAATATGGTCACTATTCAGGTGTGATAATGGATATTGTTTATGACCATTTTTTAGCTAAGAATTGGAAAACCTACTCAGATGTTTCATTAGAGAATTATGCAGCTGCGTTCTATAAATTACTTCAAGACCAGTATGAGCTTCTTACCGAGAAAACGCAAAAAATGATACCTTATATGATTGGAAGAAATTGGTTGTTAAGTTATGCTAGTTTAGAAGGTTTGGAAATGATTTTGTTTCAAATGGATTATCGCACTAAACATCGAGCCAATATGCAAGAAGCCATTGTAGAAGTTATACAATATTATAAAGAATTCGAAGAGGAGTTTATGTTGTTCTTTGAAGAGTTACAGAACCATTGTAAAGAAAAAATGTTGGAATTTTAAACCAAATAGATTCTGTGTTGATGTCCAATTAAAATCTATGTGGTTAAAAAAATATAATATGAATTTTATAGAAAGTTTAGCAGCAGACTTCCATCAAAATGCCAGCAGCGCATTAGCAATTCCCATGGAAAATTACATGAAAAATAATTTCCCTTTTTTAGGCATTAAAACCGAAAAAAGAAGAGCTATCCTTAAATCCCAATGGCAAAATCACAGGGAGGAAATCAAAAGCAATTACCGAACCATTGCTTGGGAATTATTTTCAAAAAAAGAACGAGAATTTCATTATTGTGGTATTGAAATTTTAATGAAAGAAATTAAAAAAAACTATGATATCACCGATATTCAACTGATTGAGAAATTATTGACAACCCAATCGTGGTGGGATTCTGTAGATACTATTGCTAAATATCTTGTAGGTGGCTATTTACAATGCTATCCCAATGAAACTCTTACAGTAATTGAGCGTTTTTCAAATTCCAAAAATATGTGGCTCAATAGAACTGCTATTATTTTTCAGTTGAGTTATAAAGACAAAACCAATTTCGATTTGCTCAAAGCCGAATGTGAAAAACATAAAGAATCAAAAGAGTTCTTTATTCAAAAAGCCATTGGTTGGGCATTACGCGATTATAGCCGATACAATCCTAATGGGGTAATCAATTATGTAACTTCAACTAATTTAAAACCTTTAAGTCAACGAGAGGCATTGCGGAATAGTATGTAATTAATTCATGGCTCCCAAAAGTGTTGCGTTGACCACTTTAGTTTGATTACCAAATTGTTTAGAAGTTTCATGAAAAAACACGTTCTCTGTTACTTTGGTTTTAGTAACGATTCCTGATTTTTTTTTAGTTACCGTGTAATTAGCGTTCCAACTTTGATAAGCAACAGTATCATAAGTAACTTCATCAGAAATACTAAAACTAAC
>CAISUR010000391.1 GCA_903888655.1 uncultured Bacteroidota bacterium
AACCAAAGATGGAAAACGACTCTATTTTGCAAGCGATATGCCAGGAAGCATGGGAGGTTCTATAGATTTGTATTATGTAGATATTAAGGCAGATGGGACTTATGGAAAGCCAGTAAATCTCGGTGATACTATAAATACAATACACAGAGAGCAATTTCCTTTTGTAACAGACGATAACACTTTATATTTTTCGTCAGATGGACATCAAGGTATTGGTGGTTTAGACATTTTTATGAGTAAAAATAAAAATGGAATTTATGAAAAACCCTTAAATTTGGGTCAGACAATCAATTCTAATTTTGATGACTTTGCGTATATCTTAGATGAAAAAAATAACAAAGGTTATATTTCTTCGAATCGAAATGGAAATGATAATTTAGCCAGTTTTACAAGAAAAGAAAATGAGAGACGTTTTTCCGTAGCAGGAATTGTCAAAGATAAAATTTCAAAACAATTGTTGTCTGGAACAACAGTTAGTTTATATGATGAAAACAATAAATTAATAAGTCAAAAAGTTGTAAGTTCAAATGGTGAATATTCTTTTAAAACCAAACCTAACAAAAAATATCGATTAGAAGCTAAAAAAGATTTGTATATCCCCTATTACAATGTTTTTACGACAGATGCTGAAGGAAAGATAAAGAATGATATTGAACTAGAATTACAGACCTATAATGATGCTGAAGATATTGTGGTAGCTAAAAATGATGGATATACTTACATTGAATTAGATAATATTTACTTTGATTTCAATAAATGGAATATCAAAGAAAAAGCTGCTAAAACGTTAGATGTTCTTGTTGGATTACTAAATAAATATCCTTCCATGGAAGTTCAAATTGGTGCCCACACCGATAGTAGAGCTTCAACAAGCTATAATTTAAAGTTATCTAAAAATAGAGCAGCATCAACATTAGAGTATATAGTGAGCAAAGGAATTAAGAGAAAGCGATTGCAGTCCAAAGGTTATGGAGAAAGTGTACCATTAGTGAAATGTGGCGACCATTGTACTGAGGCTGAGCATGCAACAAATAGACGATGTGAATTTAGAATTTTGAAATAGTAATTATATAATTCAAAATTTGTCACTCTAACAGCTGTTTTTATCAGTATTATTACAATTAATTTTTTATAAATATATTCTAAATGAGCAAAATCAGGATTACAAAACAATTTTCTTTTGAAACCGGTCATGCTCTTTATGGTTATGATGGGAAATGTAAAAATGTACATGGGCATAGCTATAAACTTTCAGTAACAGTGATTGGAACGCCAATTTGCGATGCTTCAAATGTGAAATTTGGAATGGTAATTGATTTTTCTGATTTAAAGAAAATTGTAAGAGAAGAAATTGTTGATGTTTTTGATCATGCAACAGTGTTCAACAAAAATACACCGCATGTTGAGTTGGCACAAGAATTAAAAACTCGTGGACACCATGTGATTTTGGTTGATTATCAGCCGACAAGTGAAAATATGGTAATTGATTTTGCAAAAAAAATTAATGATAGGTTGCCAAGTGATATTCAATTACATTCTTTAAAATTGCAAGAAACCGAAAGTTCTTTCGCCGAATGGTTTGCTTCGGATAATTTGTAATTCCTATCCTACCCAACAATGTCTGCTAAAAAAATTTATTTTGCTTCCGACCAGCATTTTGGTGCTCCAACACCAGAAGCTAGTTTTCCACGTGAGCAAAAATTTGTAGCTTGGCTCGATTCTATTAAAAAAGATGCTGAAGCTATTTTCCTTTTAGGTGATTTGTTCGATTTTTGGTTTGAATATAAAACCGTTGTTCCCAAAGGGTTTGTTCGGGTTCTTGGTAAATTAGCCGAAATTCGCGATAGCGGAATCCCAATTTATTTCTTCGTTGGAAACCACGATTTGTGGATGAGCGATTATTTTCAAAAAGAATTGGATATTCCAGTATATCATGACAATAAAGAATTTACTTTCAATAATAAAACTTTTTTAATTGGTCATGGTGACGGAAAAGGACCGGGTGATAAAGGCTACAAGAGAATGAAAAAAGTATTCGTTCATCCTTTTTCAAAATGGTTATACCGATGGCTTCACCCTGACATCGGCATGAAATTGGCACAATATCTTTCCATTAAAAACAAATTGATTTCTGGAGTGGAAGATGTAAAATATCTTGGAGAAGAGAAAGAATGGTTGATTCTGTATTCCAAAAAGAAGTTAGAAACCAAGCATTATAATTACTTTGTTTTCGGACACAGACATTTGCCAATGATGGTTCAAGTTGGTGAAAATACCGAATATGTTAATCTTGGTGATTGGATTGGTTATTTTACTTATGGTGTTTTTGATGGAGAAAAAATGGAACTGAAAAAATTCGAATAATTATCGCAACAGATAATCTAAAGTTACTGCATCTACTTTTCCGTCGGCAAATAAGCCGTTTTTTTGTTCAAAAGCTCCTATCGCTTTTAATGTCGTATCTTTAAAAAGTCCATCAACAGGGATGTTATATCCTTTTTTAACTAAAATCTTTTGTAA
>CAISUR010000392.1 GCA_903888655.1 uncultured Bacteroidota bacterium
ATTAATTGAAGATATTAAAATTTATAATACAATGGGTCAAATTGTTGGTAGACAAGCTTCATCATCTAATGAAGTTTCTATTAATGTTGGAGATCTGTCAAGTGGAGTTTATATAATAACTGCACAAGTTGGTAATGAATTAGTTAGAAAACAATTTATTAAAGAGTAATTTTAAGTTAATTAGTTTGAAGAGCACGAAAGTAATTCCGTGCTCTTCTTTTTTATTTTAATTATTTTCAAAGTATTAAAAATCTTTCTTGATTTCGTATTATTGTACTATTATGATGACTCAAAAAACAACTTTTACAAGTAGTAATGTATTAAAAATAGCTATAATGTTATTTTTAGGAGTAAGATTATTTGCACAAGAGCTACCGCCAATAGTTAAATACGTGCCCAGTATTTATGGTGCTGGAAATCAGAATTGGATGATTTCACAAGATTCTAATCATTATATGTTTTTTGCAAATAATGATGGATTATTGGAATTTAATGGTTCAAATTGGAGTTTATATAAATCACCGAATGAGACAATAATGCGTTCGGTTAAGTGTATCAATAATGTTATTTATACAGGTTGTTATATGGAATTCGGTTTTTGGAAAAAATCAAACGATGGTCAGTTAAATTATACTTCTCTTAGTAAAAAAATTAAAGATAAACTTCTTGATGATGAACAGTTCTGGAATATTTTAAATTTTGATCAGTGGGTTATTTTTCAATCCTTAAATAGAATTTATATTTATGACACGAGCTCAAAAACCTTTAAAATTATCGATTCAAAAAACGGAATTTGGAAGTCATTTAGGGTTAATAATTCAATTTATTTTCAGGTCATAGGGGAAGGTCTTTTTGAAATTGAAAACGGAAAAGGAAAATTAGTTTCTAATTCAGATATTTTAAAAAATTATAAGTTAGTTAATGTTTTTCCAATTGATCAAGGTCTTTTGCTTGAAACTCAACAAAATGGTTTTTTTAAGTGGAGTAATAATAAGATTGAAAAATATGCTCTAAAAATAGAATCCGATTTGGTGGCAAATTCCATATATAGTTGCCAAATGTTATCTGATGGAACCATTGCATTAGGAACAATATCTAATGGAATTTTTATTATTGATAAACTTGGGCTTATAAAATATCATATCACGCAAAATAGAGGGTTGAGTAATAATACTGCGCTGTCTATTTTTGAAGATGCCAACAAGAATTTGTGGTTAGGTCTTGATAATGGAATTAACTGCATCAATTTGCAGTCTCCTATAAAATCTTTTTTGGATAATACAGGATTTTTAGGAACTGTTTACACCTCAATTTTACATAAAGGTTATTTATATATTGGAACAAATCAAGGATTATTTTATAAGAATTATGAAAGCCATGATGAATTAAAATTTATTGGAGGAACCAAAGGTCAAGTTTGGTCTCTTTTTGAAAAAGACGGTACTCTATTTTGCGGACATGATTCAGGTACTTTTATTGTTGAAAATGGCATTGTAAAGAATATTTTTTCAAAGTCAGGTACTTGGAAGTTCGAGTCATTACCTAAAAATCCTAATTTAATCCTTCAAGGAAATTATTATGGAATGTCAGTGTTAGAAAAAGTAAATAATCAATGGGTTTTTAGAAATCGAATTTCTGGATTTGATTATTCTTCTAAACACTTCGAAGTTGTGGCTGCTAATTCAATATTTGTGAGTCATGAATATAAAGGAGTATATAGATTTACGGTTGATAAAGACTTTAAAAAAGCATCGGCTATTGTTGCTTATAAAACCCCGAAGGCAAGTAAAAATGCATCATTAGCAAAATTCAATAATGATATTTATTATGCCAATAAAGAGGGTATATATAAACTCAATCAAAGTTCGAATGTTTTTGTTAAAAATAAAATGTTAAGCGAAGTATTTGAAAAAGATGAATATACTTCTGGAAAATTAATCGCAGATCGTTCCAATAAAATATGGTTATTTTCTAAAAATTACATTCATTATTTTACTCCAAGTAAGCTCGGTACAGATTTAAAACAAAATAACATTCCGATACCCTCTTCTTTAACTAATTCTATGTTAGGCTACGAGAATATTACACAAACTTCTAATTCCACTTATTTGATTGGTACCACAGATGGGTATTATATTATCAATATTGATGATTTAAGTTTCAAAAAGTATAGTGTTTCAATCTCTAATGTTACAATTAATAAACTGAATCAAAATAATACAAATTGTTCAATTGTCGACTCAGGAGTGTTTCATTATGATGAAAACAACATTTCATTATCCTACACTGTGCCAGAGTATGATAAGTATGTAAAAGTAGAATATCAATATAGATTAAAGGGATTTCAAGACAATTGGAGTTTGTGGAGCACAAAATCAACAGTTAATTTTAAAAATTTATCACCTGGAGACTATTTTTTTGAAGTACGATCCAAAATTGCAAATTCCAATTTAGAAAATGTTGCTAAGTATAATTTTACAATTAAGAAACCCTGGTACTTAACAAATTTAGCCTTATTAATATATTTTATTGGTGCTTTATTTTTAATTAACTACATCAATAAACGCTACAAATCTTACTACAAAGAACAAGAAAAGAAACTTATTGAAGAAAATAATAGACTACTTGAAATTGCGGCATTAGAGAGTGAACAACAAATCATGAAACTTAAAAATGAACAGCTTTCTCAAGACGTTGAGTCCAAAAATATTGAATTGGCTGTTTCTACAATGAGTTTAATTAAGAAAAATGAACTATTAGCCGTTATTAAAGAAGATTTAAAGAAAACTTCCGATGATGAAAATAAGAACACAAACATTAAATCTGTGATTTCAACAATTACAAAAAATATTACTAACGACGATACATGGAATGTATTCAAAGAGGCTTTTGATACCGCTGATAAAGACTTTCTAAAGAAAATTAAAACAGCACATCCCTCATTAACTCCAAATGATTTACGTTTATGCGCATATTTAAGATTAAATCTCTCATCGAAAGAAATAGCTCCTTTATTAAATATTTCAGTCCGTAGTATTGAGATTAAACGATATCGATTGCGTAAAAAAATGGATTTGTCACATGAACAAGGACTAGTTGAGTATATTTTATCAATATAAGTTTTGTTTATAGTCATTTTTACCTATACAATAACTCAACACTTTAAAAAATATATTGCGTGATTGTGAGAAATTTTTCAGGAATTTAAGGCTTATTTAATTGAATTTATTGGTTTTTTTTATCAATTTCAAAGTTACAGCAATAAATATGATAGATGTACATTTTTTGTTGAGGTAGTTTTTAAATTTTATGTTGCATTAACAAGTATTTTTATAATTCAAATAAATAACTCAAATATCATCTAAACCAAAACTAACTATACCATATGAAAAAAATTATTTTTTTACTATCCATTTTTTGCTATTCTACTTGTTTTTATTCGCAATCCGATAAGATTGTTATTGAAAAAAATGATTCAGGTTTTAGGCTCAAAGTTAAAGGAAACGATTTCATTATCAACGGGATGAATTGGGATTATATTCCCATTGGAAATAACTACAATTATAGTTTGTGGAAGCAATCTGATGATTTAATCATTGCAGCACTTGATACCGAAATGAGTATGTTGAAAAATATGGGGGTTAATACTATTAGACAGTACACGGGAATTCCTCCAAAATGGGTAAAGTACATCTATGAAAAGTACGGAATTTATACCATGCTTAATTATTCATTCGGTCGTTATGGTCTTACTTTAAATGGTACTTGGGTGCCAAATACTGATTATGCTAATGAGTTAACTAAAAAAGTGATACTTGACGAAACCAAAAAAATGGTTGACGATTATAAAAACACACCTGGTTTATTGATGTTTTTGTTAGGTAATGAAAATAATTATGGGTTGTTTTGGGATGGTGCTGAAACAGAAAATATTCCTTTTGAGGATAGAAAATCTACCATAAGAGCTAAAGTAATGTACAAGCTTTTTAACGATGCTGTAGTTGAAATTAAAAAGATAGATAATTCCCATCCTGTTGCAATTTGTAATGGAGATTTATTGTTTTTAGATATTATTGCTGACGAATGTAAAGACATTGATGTTTTGGGGACTAATATGTATCGTGGTTCTTCATTTAGAGATGCTTTTCAAAAGGTAAAAGAAAAACTAAATAAACCTTTAGTTTTTTCCGAATTTGGGGCTGATGCTTTCAATGCAATTAATAATTCTGAGGATCAAAAACCTCAAGCATATTACTTAGTAAACAATTGGAATGAAATTTATGACAATGCTGCTGGTTTAGGAAAAGCAGGGAATTCTTTAGGTGGTTTTACGTTTCAATTTAGTGATGGTTGGTGGAAATTTGGTCAAACTAAAAATTTAGATGTTCATGATAACAATGCCTCTTGGTCCAATGGAGGTTATGAATCAGATTATAAAGTAGGTCAAAATAATATGAATGAGGAATGGTTTGGAATATGTGCAAAAGGTCCAGTAAATTCAAGAGGATTGTATGATTTATATCCTCGGGCAGCCTACTATGCGCTAAAAGAAGCTCACAACATTAATCCATATGATAAAGGAATGACAGTTGAAAGTATAGACAAACATTTTAAAGGTATACAACTAATGGATGCAGTTTTAAAAGCCCGTGGAGACAAGGCTGCCTTGGGAGCAAATGATACCGATATGTTAAAAATAAGCAACATAAGAGCTGAATTTACCACATTCAACACCGGAGGAAGCTTGATAACAACCCCAAGTGTGGCAGATCCAAACTCTAGTGCTACGCCAAATAAATTAGGTTTTGACCATATGGAATCTTACTATGTTGGTGTAGAGGGAAATCCAGCACCAAATATGAAAGCTAACGTAAATGTTAATATTCTTGGTCATGTTGCTGAAAATCCTATTAACGAAATATTTTATGAAAATAGAGGTAGAGATCAAAAATTATATACAAACAATGGAGTTGTTAGTGTCACAGATGCTAATAGAGTTCAAGTATATAAAGCTTCATATTCATGGAATGAGAAAGATTTTGATTTGAGAGGTTTTTATAGAACAGGTCATTATCATTGGGGATATGAAGGAGATTTCTTTGGATTATATCCTGAAGCAAATTATGGGCCTAATCTCGATCTTTATAATGGAGAAATTTCAGGTTTTGAGTTAGATGGTAAAAGAGCTATTAATGGCTTAAAAGCAGCTTTTGGTCCGCAACTATGGTGGGGAGCAAACCCAGCAGCGTTATTAAAATATAGTAGAAAACTTGGAAGAATTGAAGCTACGGCTATTTATCATGAAGATATTGCGGATGCAGGGGCAGCTACCACTTCTATTGCTATTCCGCTTCCAAAAACCCGTAGAGCAACACTTTATTTTAAAACTAAAATATCATCTGTAGGTTTTGAATTAGGAGGGATTTGGGGAGGACAACCATTAAATGGTAGAACTTTTCAATATGCTCAAGAAACAGCTGGCGTTTATACGGTTTATGATGACAAAATATCTTCAAAAGATAATTGGGGAGGTAAAGCTAAAATTACCTTCTCCAAAGGAGTTTTTAATATGTACACACAAGCAGCAGTAATGGGATTAGTTGCTAATGGTGGTGCTGATAATACAAAAACTTTTACAGGATGGAAATTAAAAGATAGTGGTAGCGGAAATCAAACTAACTTTTTAGCTGGATTTACATACAATGTTGGTAATTTTCAATTTGCACCAAACTTTTTATGGCAAAAACCTCTAGTAGGAGCAATGCCTAACGATATAAACGCACCGGGTAGATTAAGAAATATTGAAACTGATCCTTTTGTAGTAAGAGTCAACAGAGAAACAGTTGGAGGAGAATTATTACTTACTTACGACCCAACGCCAGCAACTTGGATGTATGAATGGGATAATGATCGTACTGAAGACGCAAAATTTGCAATAAGTTCTGATTTTGTTTTCCGTCATTTACCAACCACACAAGATGCAGCTATTGGGTTTTTTAGCGATCGTACTTCTTTTGCTTTTGCAAAGTCTGCTCCAGCTCATGATTTATGGGAATCAAGTACAAGAATTGTATCTAAATTAAATCCTGATTTTGGATTTATTGCTAATTTTTATTTTGGTAATGCACAAGCTAATGGTAGCGATACAAGATTGATTGAAAGAGTAGGAGGAGACCTTAGAGTAATTCACAAAAAAGTAAAAATAATTGGGTCTTTAAAATTTAATGATTGGGGACCTTATGATTATCATCGTGATTTTAACTTAACTTATCCTTTACAATATTCATTAGATTTTTCAACTTCAGTAGGCAAACCAAATTGGTTCATCTTACCAGATACTAAAATTGGTATTATGGGAACATGGCGATCCCTTAATCAATACTCTGCAAGATTTTCACCAAATCAAACGGCCTCCCAATTTGCTACTCAACCAATAATCAGTCCAGTAGGTTTTGGAAATGGATCTGAATGGGAAATTAGAACATACATACATATCAATATTGGAAAATAAAAAAACAAGTACTATGAAAAATATAAAAATTAATGATTTAAAAAAGATATTTCTTCTAGGATTGATACTAATGACTAGTGTCAATTGTCAAAGAAATTTATCTGATGATGCTACGCTCTCTACTTATTCAAAAAATGGGCAAGTTTTTATTGACGGTTTTAGTTCAGGCTTAGGTTACGGTGCTTTTGGAGGGTCAAAATATACCGCCTTTAGTGTAGATACTCAAGTGAAATATGCTGGTACAGCTTCTATGCGTTTTGATGTTCCAAGTGTTGGAGACCCCGGAGGTGCTTATGCAGGAGGAGTTTTTATAGACGGATCGGGACGTAATTTAACAGATTATGATGCTTTAACTTTTTGGGTTAAGGGTTCTCAAGCGGCTACATTAAATGAAGTAGGGTTCGGAGCAGATTTTGGTCTTAATAAATACAAAGTTTCTTATGAAAATGTGCCTATTGACACCAACTGGAAAAAAATAATTATTCCTATTCCGGATGCATCAAAATTAATTCAAGAAAAAGGGATGTTTTGGTATTCTGAAGGACCAGAAAATGGATTAGGATACACCTTTTGGATTGATAATGTGATGTATGAAAAATTAGGAACAATTGCTCATCCACAACCTGCAATGATGAATGGAGTAGATACAAGTCTACAAACTTTTATTGGATCAAATATAACCTTATCAGGACTAACAGAAACTTTTAATATGCCTTCTGGAATAAACCAAACAGTATTGGTAGCTCCTGGATATTACTCATTTACTTCTTCAAACACTAGTGTAGCCACAGTGAACGAACTTGGAGTCGTCTCTGTTATAGGTAGTGGTTCATGTACAATAAAAGCAACTTTGGGTGGTCAAGCGGTATTAGGTTCTTTGATCATTAATTCATTAGGTGCATTTACACCAGCACCTACACCAACTCAAAATGCAGCTAATGTAATTTCAATATTCAGTAATGCTTATACTAATGTACCAGTAGAATACTACAATGGATATTGGGGAGGCTCAACAACCCAGGGTCAAGCAGATTTACACATTAATGGAGATGATATAATTAAGTATTCACAACTTAATTATGTAGGTATTCAATTTTCACAACCAACTGTAGATGCCTCACAAATGACGAATTTTCATATAGATTTAAAAGTTCAAAATTTTACTGGAGCTGGTAATTCTGTAAAAATTAAATTAGTCGATTTTGGAGCTGATAGTGTTTATGGAGGAGGAAATGATTCCTCTTATGAACTAACCGTCACCAATCCAGCTTTACCAGCTGGTTCATGGGTAAGTTTAGATTTACCGTTATCAAGTTTTCCTACTTTAACAAGTAGATCACACTTGGCTCAAATTGTTTTGTCTTCTGGATCTGGTATTACAGATATTTTGGTTGATAATATTTATTTTTATACGGTTGCAACAGCTCCTTCATCGGCAGCTCCAACTCCAACAGTTCCGGCTGCAAATGTTATATCTGTATTTAGTGATGCCTACACTAATGTTTCAGGAACCAATTTAAATCCTAATTGGGGACAAACAACAGTAGTTACTCAAGTTCCAATTGCGGGTAATAATACTTTGAAATATTCTGGTTTTAACTATCAAGGTATTCAATTGGGTAGCTCTCAAAATGTATCAGGAATGAGTTATCTGCATATTGATTATTATTCAGCTGATTCTACTGGTTTAAATGCTTACTTAATAAGCACAGGCCCTGTAGAAAAAGCTAAGGCTTTAACAGTTCCAACAAATTCGGGTTGGTCAAGTGTAGAAATTCCGCTATCCAATTTTTCTCCAGTAAACCTTTCCGATATTATTCAATTGAAATTCGACGGTAATGGAACCATTTATTTAGATAATATTTATTTCCATAATTAATTATCTAACTTTTAACTTATAAAAATTTAATCATGAATTTGAAAAATATATTGAATATAAAAAAAATAGCTGGAGTAAGTTCTTTGCTTTTTATTTTGAGTTGTTCAACCAACGAAAAACAAACGGTAACAACCATGAATCAATTAGTCATGCAAGATGAATTTGATACTAACGGCGCACCCAATAGCGCTTTATGGGTTTACAATATTGGTACGGGTACTAATGGTTGGGGAAACAATGAATTAGAATATTACACAGACTTACCTCAAAATGTTAAAGTACAGGACGGGATGTTGAATATTACTGCAATAAAAGGCGCTTATAATGGTTCGGCTTATACCTCTGCAAGAATATCAACCAAAGGTAAATTTCAACAAAAATATGGTCGTGTAGAAGCAAGAATTAAAATGCCATGGGGAAAAGGTCTATGGCCAGCTTTTTGGATGATTGGTGCTAACTCTGATGTTGTGGCTTGGCCCCAATGTGGTGAAATAGACATTATGGAATACCTAGGTAACAATCCTACAACCGTTTTTGGAACAGTTCATGGTCCAGGTTATTCGGGTTCTAATGCAATTACCAAAAATTATACTTTAAGCAATGACAGGTTTGATACTGATTTTCATGTTTTTGGAATAGAGTGGGGAGAAAATTATATCAATTATTATGTTGATGATGTTTTGTATAATCAAATCACACCAGCTAATGCAAGTGGTGAATGGGTATTTAATCAGCCATTCTATATTATTCTTAATCTTGCTGTAGGAGGAAATCTTCCAGGATCGCCCAACACTGATACTACATTTCCACAAACAATGTTAGTAGATTACGTTAGAGTATATCAATAAGTAATAATAATTTCAAACACTAAAATTAGACTTTTTCAATAAGAGGGGTCTAATTTTAATTTTATATAAATCGATTTTAAAAAGTCATGATGCAGAACTCAAATAGTGTTGATGTTTTAGATAAAGAGGAAAAAGATAAAAAGGTTTCTATGGAACTTGTAAAAATCGAAGGGGAGGAATTCTATAAAATTTCCAACAACGATTCAATGCGTCCATTTTTTATGAGTATTGTCAGTGACTCCAATCATTGGATGTTTATTTCTAGTAATGGCGGTCTTACAGCAGGTAGAAAAAATGCAGAATTCGCTCTTTTTCCGTACTATACAGACGATAAAATCACAGAATTTGCTGATATTACTGGAAGTAAATCAATTTTTAAAATAAATCATGACAATCAAATTCATTTTTGGGAACCTTTTTCAGAACGATTTAATGATCAATATTCGCTAACCCGAAATATTTACAAAAATATCTATGGAAACAAAATCATCTTTGAAGAAATTCAAAATGATTTTCAACTTTCATTTCAATACGAATGGAACTCTAGTAATCAGTTTGGATTTATTAAAAAATCTAAAATTACCAATCACTCCGAAAACAATTATAAAATCACATTACTTGACGGAATTCAAAACATTATGCCGCATGGTGTAAGTAGTGATTTACAAGCAACAACGAGTAATTTGGTAGATGCTTACAAAAGAAGCGAAATAGATGCACAAAGTGGTTTGGGAATTTATGCATTAAGTGCCATTATTGTTGACAAAGCCGAGCCAAGTGAAGCGCTAAAAGCCAATATTACTTGGTCATTAGGATTAGATAATCCAACCTATTTGCTTTCGTCTTTACAACTTGCTGTTTTTAGAAAAAACCAAAAATTACAACCCGAAACAGATATCAAAGGTGAAAAAGGAGCCTATTTTGTTGCAACCGATATTAATTTAGAAAGTAACAACTCTAAAAGTTGGAAAATTATCGCCAATGTAAATCAAAATCAAGCGCAAGTTATCCAACTTTGTGACAGTATTTTGAATGATAAATCACTCGAAAGTCAGCTAAATTCTGATATCGAATTAGGAAAACAAAATTTAATTGCATTAAATGCAACCGCAGACGGATTGCAATTTACGGCTGATAAACGAAAAGATACTCGTCATTTTTCTAATGTGTTGTTCAATATCATGCGTGGTGGAATTTTCGATAATAATTATCAAATTGAAAAGAAGGATTTCTCTAATTATTTACTAAAAGCGAACAAACAGGTTTTTGAAAATAATAAGTCTTTCTTAAATAATCTAAATGAGATATTCACTTATTCACATTTACAAGAATTACTTTCTAAAGTGGATGATGTTGATTTGATTCGTTTAGCAACGGAATATTTACCGCTTAAATTCAGTAGAAGACACGGCGATCCAAGTCGTCCTTGGAATAAATTTTCAATCAATACCCGAAGCGAAATTGACGGTTCTAAAATATTAGATTACGAAGGAAATTGGCGTGATATTTTCCAAAACTGGGAAGCCTTAGCCTATGCATATCCTGAATTTATTGACGGAATGATTTTCAAATTCCTAAATGCTTCAACATTTGACGGTTACAATCCCTACCGAGTTACTAAAGATGGTTTTGATTGGGAAGCTATTGAACCAGACAATCCGTGGTCATACATTGGATATTGGGGCGACCATCAAATTATTTATTTATTAAAATTTTTAGAGTTCATTGAAAAATATGCTCCCGGAAAATTAAACTCCTATTTCGATAATGATTGTTTTGTGTATGCAGCGGTGCCGTATACTATAAAACCCTACCAAGAAATTCTAAAAAATCCAAAAGATACTATTGAATACAGTCACGATTGGGAGAAAAAAATAAATAAACGCAGAGAATTAAATGGTGCTGATGGCGCTTTATTAAGAGATAATAATGATGCCATTTATCATGTAAACTTTATCGAAAAAATACTAGCAACGGTTTTGTCAAAAATGTCCAATTTTATTCCAGAAGCGGGTATTTGGATGAACACGCAACGACCTGAATGGAACGATGCTAATAATGCTTTAGTGGGTAATGGAGTTTCAATGGTAACGCTTTATTATTTGCACCGATTTTTAAAATTTTTCCAACAATTATTAGATAATACCGATCAAGAAACGATTAAAATCTCTAATGAAATGGTGGAGTTTTATCATGCTATTCGAGAAAATTTAATCCAATTCAAACCTTTACTGGAAGGTTCTATCAACAATCAAGAAAGAAAAAAAATAATGGATGCTCTTGGAAAAGCTGCATCAGAATATCGTTTCCAAGTCTATAATAGCGGATTTTGGGGTAAAAAACGAACGCATTCTATGGAAGGTTTGAAAAAATTCACACAAGTAAGTTTGGATTTTATTGAGCATTCTATCAAAGCCAATCAAAGACAAGACAATTTATATCACGCTTATAATTTGATGTCTTCAACAGAAAATGAAGTGGCAGTATCCCATCTTTCTGAAATGTTGGAAGGTCAAGTAGCGGCTATTAGCTCAGGATTTTTAGGAGCAAAAGAAACTCTAGAGATCCTAAATAGTTTAAGAAATAGTGCCTTATACAGAGTAGATCAAAACAGCTATATTTTATATCCAAACAAACAATTACCGAAATTTTTGGAGA
>CAISUR010000393.1 GCA_903888655.1 uncultured Bacteroidota bacterium
ATAAAAAAGTTACTCTTAAAAATTTCTTATTGGCCAACATAATTATAGTAGCTGTTTTACTTTTTATATTTAAACTGCTTCTTCCTTACACTCTTGCTCTATTTGGAAAGACAGAAATATTTATGGTAAATAGTCTAGGTTTACCTTTTAACTCTGGCACTATTTTTTCGTTACTATTTATTATTGCATTTTTCTATTTTGGTCTAAAATATACCAAAGCAAAAAATCATCCAACTTACAATACCATTTTGTTGTGTATATTATTTGTATTAATTGGATTTTCTACTTGGATGATGTTGCCAATACGTGCCAATGCTAATACTCCCATCAACGAAAATAAACCTTCGGATGCTGCGGAGGTTTTAGCTTATTATAATCGTGAACAATATGGAGTTAACCCATTATTTTACGGTCCGCAATACACTGATGAATTCGCTGGTTTAGATCCAAATGAACCCTATCTTAACAAAGCACCGAATTATGAGAGAAATGATAAAACTGGTAAATATGAAATTGTAAATGATTTCAAAAATGCCGAACAAAATACAGATGATGCTCACAAAGCCATTTTACCTAGATTGTGGAGCACTGACAATGCACAAGGATATATTAACTTTGTAGGTGTGCCAAAATTCACCATAAAACCTGAATATGCCGAAGAAAAAGAACTCACCGATGTAGTTTCAGAATTTCGACAAGCTTATGCGTCGCATAAAATTGATAATGATGGCTATGTTTCGTTTTTGAAAGCTTACGGTGATTATCTAAATGTTGAAAAACCATCCACTTGGGACAATTTAAGTTTTATGTTTGAATACCAATTTGGATATATGTATGGCCGTTATCTACTTTGGAATTTTGTGGGAAGACAAAATGACAATCAAGGGAAATACGACAATCTTGATGGAAATTGGATGAGCGGCATCAAAGCTATCGATCAAATTCATCTGGGTTCTCAAGAAAATCTTACGCAAGATATTTTAAATAATAAAGGAAGAAACTTATATTATTTTATTCCATTCTTTTTAGGATTAATCGGATTAATGTATCATGCTCAAAGAGACTTGAAAAGTTTTTATGTATTATTAGCATTATTTCTTTTCACAGGGATAGCCTTGAAAATCTATCTAAACGAAAGACCATTTGAACCGCGTGAAAGAGATTATGCTTTGGTTGGATCATTTTATGTTTTTGCTATTTGGATTGGATTTGGAGTCTATGCCATTTATGAAATGATAAAAGAAAAAGTTACTTCAAAGCTCGTTGGACCAATTGTAATTGGAACCTGTTTACTTGCTGCGCCTGTTTTGATGGCTTCACAAAATTGGAATGACCATGACCGTTCAGGTAGATATACTGCTATTGCGATGGCTAAAAATTATTTGGCATCATGTGATCCCAATGGAATACTCTTTACTATCGGAGATAATGACACATTCCCATTGTGGTATGCACAAGAAATAGAAGGGTATAGAACCGATGTGAAAATAGTAAATACCAGTTTGTTAATGACCGATTGGTATATTGACCAAATGAAATATAAAACGTATAATTCTGATGGGTTACCAATTTCATTTGAACACAAACAATATGTTGCAGACAATCGTGATGCTATTGTTTTCAATAAAAAAGTGGATAGCCGATGGAATCTTAAAGACTTTATTGCCTTTGCGAAAAGAGAAGATACTTTATCTCAAGTAGAAATGCAAAGTGGTCACAAACTACATTTCTTCCCAACCAATAAGGTTAGATTTAATGTTGATAAAAATGCAGTTATCGCCAATAAAATAGTAAATCCAGCTCAAAACGATTCTATTGTACCTTTTATTGACCTTGACATTAAGGGTGGAGCTTTGTATAAAAATCGTTTAATAATGTTGGATATTTTATTGAATAATAATTGGAAACGCCCTATCTATTTTAGTCCCGGAAGTTTTGGTGATGATGATTATATATGGATGAAAAATTATCTACAGATGGATGGAATGGTTTACAAATTAGTCCCTATTAAAACACCTGTTATCGAAGATAATTACCCTGATATGGGAAGAATGGATACTGAAAAAATGTATACCCTTGCTATGAAGTGGGAATGGGGCAATGGAGAAAATCCTAAAGTATATCAAGATCCTGAAACCAGAAGAAATAGTATTTCCTACCGTACCAACCTTTCTAGGTTAATGCAACAACTTATTGATGAAGGAAAAAATGAAAAAGCTAAAAAGGTAATTGAATTAGCACTATCTAAAACTCCAATTGACTTATATGGTTATTACTTGACGCTTGAACCTTTTGCCACAGGATATTATCAAGTTGGCGAAAAAGCTAAAGCGCGAGAATTAATTGGAAAATTGATGTCCAAATATAAAGATCAACTTAAATACTTTAGCACTTTCAAATCGTCCGATCAAACGTTTATGGCAACTGATATTATTACAGCGATTGAACGGTATCGAAGTTTGTTAACGGTAACAAAAGAGCAAGGAGATATTGAATTTTACAATAAAAGCAGAGGTGAATTTAATTCCTACAACAATCGCTTTCCGAGATTTGGAAGAGACAAAGAATAATTAGTTAAATGTAAATTTTGAATGCCAATGATATTATTATTGTTGGCATTTTTTTATTTTTGAAATATGAAATTAAGTTGGGTAAAAACACACTGGTCAATTAAAAAATTATTTTCAAATTATGTTTGGGACATTGCTAATAAGGAAAATAAAGTCTACTTAACCTTTGATGACGGTCCAACACCTGCAATTACTGAATGGACATTACAACAACTCAGAAATTTTAATACTAAAGCAACTTTCTTTTGTATCGGAGATAATATCAGAAAATATCCTGAAATATATCAAAAAGTTATCCAAGAGGGACACTCCATTGGCAACCACACTTTCAACCATTTAAACGGATGGAAAACTTCAACTGCTGAATATCTTAAAAACAGTAAACTTTGTCAATCTACAATCTACAATTTAACATCAACAAGCAACAATTTGTTCCGTCCCCCCTATGGAAAAATCAAACCTTCGCAATCTAAACAATTGAGAGCTATGGGTTATAAAATTGTAATGTGGGATGTTTTGAGTGAAGATTTTGACGCAACCATTTCTCCTGAACGATGTTTAGAGAACGTTCTTAAAAATGTAACATCAGGTAGTATTATCGTTTTTCATGATAGCCTAAAAGCATTTCCAAACTTGGAATATGCTTTGCCAAAAACGTTAGAATTTTTAAGAGAAAAAGGATTTGTTTGTGAAAGAATCGATTAAACTTGTTCCTGAACTAGACCAATAATAGTATTAGCATCCAATTCACCCGATTGTCTCCATACCATTTGACCTTCTTTGTAAATCATCAATGTTGGAAGCCCTTTAATGCGAAGTGCTTCGGCTAATTCCTGATTTTTATCGACATCAATTTTAATCACTTTTGCTTTGTCACCAAGAGCTGCTGCCACATCTCTTATAACAGGATGCATGATAACAGATGATTCGTTCCACTCTGTGTAAAAGTCAATTAACACAGGAACTTGAGCATTGATAAGTTCTCCAAATTTTGACATAAAACCAAAATATTTTGTTTTCTTTAGCTAAAAAAAGAAATATTATACTACAAATGTAGCATATTTAACGAATTATACTAAACTTTTTCCTTTTTTTAGTTCAATTACTGTTATTTCAGGCATAATTCCTACTCTGCCAGGATAAGCGTGAAAGCCAAATCCACGATTTACATAAATATATTTTCCTGCCTTTTCATACAAGCCAGCCCACTGTTCATAAACATATTGTGCTGGACTCCATTTAAAAAAGCCAGGGATTTCTATACCAAATTGAAGCCCATGAGTATGACCCGAAAGCGTTAAATGGAAATCTTTTGGATGTTTATTGACTTCAGCATCCCAATGGCTTGGATCGTGGCTCATTAATATTTTAAATTCCTCTTTCGACAGTCCTTCAGAAGCTTTATGCAAATCGCCCGCTTTCTTGAATTTTACACCCCAATTTTCAACACCAACTAATGCAATTTTATCGTTACCTTTTTGAATGTAAGTATGTTCGTTCAACATCAATTGGAATCCGATTTTCCCATATAAACTTTTTATGTCGTGAAAATTTTTAGCTTTATCTGCTTCGGTTTTCCAATCCACATATTCTCCATAATCATGATTCCCTAAGACTGAGAATTTGCCGTATTTATGTGCTTTAATTCTATTAAACGTTTCAATCCATGGAAGCATCTCTTTAGCATGTGTATTTACGATATCCCCAGTAAATAATACCATATCTGAATCCTGTTCGTTGATCAAATCGATGGCGTAATTAATTTTCTCCGAATTATCAAAACTCCCACTGTGCACATCCGAAATTTGAGTGATTTTAAATCCGTCAAAAGCATCGGGCAACTCTGGAAAGAAAATTTGTTGTTTGATGACTTTATAATTGTACTTTCCAAAAGTCATCCCGTAAATCAATGATGAAAATGGGATTGCTGCTATTCCTAATGCAATTTGACTAACAAATTTTCGTCTTTCTGGCAAAAAAGAATCTTGTGTCGCACCTGAAAATTTAGAAATAGATGCTGAAAAAAGTCGAAAAATATCTTCCAGAAGCAAAACAACGGTAATTAATATTTTGGGAACCAAAGTGAGTAACAAAATCCCTAAAGTTATCATGGTCATTTTAGTTTGTCCTACGCTTCTATCGAAAGTTGTGAACCCATATACAATAAATAAAATTATTGCTACAGAAACAAATAGATATATTGACAAAAATGTGTTATTCGAATTAACTACTTTAACGACTGAATAGGAAGCATTTTCAATTAAAAAAACTGCTTTAATAAAATATAAAAATGCAGAAATTTTTGATAAAACAATAATCCATTGAATTGAAAAAGAACTATTGGTAGTATTTCTATTATAAAAAACACTCAACATCATTAAAATAGAAATCAG